>NZ_JALDUC010000005.1:111309-137040 GCF_023109235.1 Streptococcus mitis | reverse complement strand
AGCTATCACAGCTATCACAGCTATCACAGCTATCACAGCTATCACAGCTATCACAGCTATCACAGCTATCACAGCTATCACAGCTAATTATACTACATTGAACATATTTAATCAAACATATATAGTTAAAATATTTAAAATTCGAGAACGATTACATATTTAATCATAATATGGTAACTATTACAATTTTGTGTTAGAAAAACAAATTTATTCATTCATAGAAAAAGTAGATTAATTTCTTTTCATCAACGTTTTATCTACATTAAAAAGCCTATAAACTCTATAGAGGTAAAATTCACTAGAGAGTTTATAGGACTTAGAATAGTTACTATTGATTTTATTCTTCTGTTATGTCAATAACAATCTCTTCTGATTCATCAAGAGTTTCGGCCTTTTCTTGCCATTGCTCCTTGAGATTATTGAATCGATCTTTTGATGCTTCTGTCGCTTGACGAGCACATGATTTGGCTTGAGCAAGTACGCTGTCCACAGTGATTTCACCTGACTCAACCTGTTCTTTGGTTTTAAGAACAAAATCTGTAGCCTGCTCCTTGACTTCTGTCAGTTTTTCACAGACCTTCTCCTTGGCATACTCAGGATCTTCTCTCAAATCATCCAGAAAATCTTGAGCCTGACTGCAAACTTGTTTGCCCTTGTCGCTTGTTAAAAACAAGGCAAGAGCTGCACCTGAAACGGTTCCTAAAAGGATTGAGGATAGTTTACCCATAAGAATTCTCCTTTTTTATTTTTTGAAAAATTTACTTGCAAGACGAAGAGCTGACAGACTTGCACCAGTCTTGAGTGTTTTTGATCCAGCTGATGAAGCTTTCTTGCTCAAGACACGCGCATGGTCATTGAGGTCGGAAACAGATAGAGATAAATCTGCAACAGCACTAAAGAGTGGATCAATCGTTGCTACCTTGACATTAATATCATCTGCCAAGACATTGACCTTAGCCAGCAATTCATTGGTATGATGCAAGGTCACATCCACATCTGAAGTCAAGGTTTTAATCGTCTTCTCTGTTTCATCAATAACACGTCCAAGCTTTTGTACAGTAATGATTAAATACACTAAAAATACAATCAAAGCAAGGGCTACAAGAATATATGCAACTTCTAACATTTAGTTTTCCTCCTCTGAAATATAGTAAGGGGCCTTCTTTCGATTTTGATATAGAATGATAAAAATACCAAGACCGATAAGGACAACTGATAGCCATTGAGACACTCGAAGACCAAAGAACATGAGACTATCTGTCCGCATACCTTCGATGACCATACGACCGAAACCATACCAAATCAAGTAAAAGGCAGTGATATGACCTCGTCTAAGGCTCTTCCATTTTCGTCTGAATATCAAAATTAAAGTAAATCCAAGTAGATTCCATAGAGACTCATAAAGGAAGGTCGGTTGACGGTAGCTCCCCTCAATATACATCTGGTCACGAATAAAGCCAGGTAGATAATCCAGATTATCCACTGCTGCACCATAGGCTTCTTGGTTAAAGAAATTGCCCCAGCGACCCAAACTTTGGGCAATCATGACGCTAGGCGCCGCAATATCTAGGAAATCCCAAGTATTGATGAGTTTACGATCAGCAAAGATATAGAGTACAATAGCCCCAGTTATCAAACCACCGTAAATAGCCAAACCACCATTCCAAATGGCAAAAATTTCTCCCAAGTTCTGACTATAGTAATCAAAACGGAAAATAACATAATAGAGACGAGCTCCTAAAATAGCCAGAGGAAAGGCTATCAAGATAAAATCTAAAATATCGTCTGGTATGATCTTCTTTCTAGGTGCTTCTTTCATGGTCAAATAAACCGCAAGAATCAAGCCTGTTACAATACACAAGGCATACCATCGAATGGCTAGAGGGCCTAGATGAATCGCAATTGGATCAAACATTAGGCACCTCCTCGTTTTGAGCAATGAGATTGGTCAAGCGTTCTTCGAACAAACGCGTCGCATCAAAGCCCATTTCCTTGGCACGATAATTCATGGCAGCAGCCTCAATCACAACAGAAATATTACGACCTGTTTTAACTGGAATACGAATACGAGGAATAGATACGCCAGAAATTTTAAGTTCCTCTGCATTGTTTCCAAGACGATCAAAAGTTTTATGTGTATCGTAATTTTCCAAATAAACAGCCAACTGGACTTGTGAAGAATCCTTGACGGCACTCGCACCGTAGAGGCTCATAACATCGATAATCCCAACCCCACGAATTTCAATCAGGTGTCTCAAGATTTCAGCCGGTTCACCCCAAAGGGTAATCTCGTCCTTGGCAAAGATGTCTACGCGATCATCAGCTACCAAGCGGTGACCACGTTTGACAAGCTCTAGACCTGTCTCACTTTTACCAATTCCACTATCACCCTGAATCAAGACACCCATACCATAGATATCCATCAAGACACCGTGCACACT
This sequence comes from Streptococcus mitis, assembly GCF_023109235.1. Classification (GTDB taxonomy): domain Bacteria; phylum Bacillota; class Bacilli; order Lactobacillales; family Streptococcaceae; genus Streptococcus; species Streptococcus mitis_DA. The sequence continues at coordinate 134,599 of NZ_JALDUC010000005.1, read as the reverse complement.
GGTACGTTCTGCCAAACGAGAATCCAAATAGCTAGATAACTCTCCAGACAATCGACTGGTCGCCGTACGGCTAGTTAAAATAGCAATCTTACATTCTCTAGCTGCCTTTAGCATCTCCTCAGGAACCACCAAACCACGAGCAACAATAACCGCAGGTGTCTCAGGTAGAAACATTTTTTTCAAGACTTGGTAACGGTTGTGAGAGGACATCGAAACGAGATAGGACCACTCCTTCATTCCCAAAAGTTGAATCCGCTCAGGCGTATAATAGTCAAAATAGCCCGTCATTTCAAGACCAGGTCGCGTAATGTCCGCGGTATTAATTTCCTTTTCAAGTAATTCTGGTTCGCCATAGACAATGTCTAGTCTAAGCTTTTCAATCACTTCTTTTACTAAAACCGACATCATTTCCTCCTTCAATCGAGTTCTTTTTACTATTATATCAAATTGTCCTTAGAAGTTTCAGATTTTTGCAGGCTTTGAAGTATTTATTTATACTCAATGAAAATCAAAGAGCAAACTAGGAAACTAGCCGCAGGTTGCTCAAAACACCGTTTTGAGGTTGTAGATAAAACTGACGAAGTCAGTAACCATATCTACGGCAAGGCGACGTTGACATGGTTTGAATTTGATTTTCGAAGAGTATTAAAAGAAAAAAGACTAGATTTCTCCAGCCTTTCATTTCTAATTAGAATTTTTTACGTTTACGAGCTGCTTCTGATTTACGTTTACGTTTTACAGAAGGTTTTTCATAGAATTCACGTTTGCGTGTTTCTTGAAGAGTACCAGCTTTAGTAACCGCACGTTTGAAACGACGAAGTGCGTCGTCAAGAGATTCATTCTTACGTACTACTGTTTTAGACATTTTTTTCACTCCCTTCAAGTTCAAGATCTATTCTATTTTACACGTAAAAGGAATAATTGTCAAGAAAAAATCCGGTTTAATTTTGATTTTTTCTTCCATTTATACAAGAGTTTAAAGCACTCAGATAGAAGAAACTGAAGGGTTTCGTTTTTTATTTTTCTAACAAGCTAAGCGCTTCAGCATCTGCGATGATCGTCACATCAGGGTGATTTTGGAGGCTACTTGCTGGGAGATTCTCAGTCACTGGGCCAGACACTGTTCCGGCAATGGCTTCTGCTTTCGACTCACCATAAGCAAAGAGAATAATTGACTTGGCATCCAAGATGTTTTTAATTCCCATTGAAATGGCTTGAGTTGGAACGTCTTCAATCTTGTCAAAAAAGCGCGCATTGGCTTCAATAGTAGACTGGTCAAGCTCTACCAGATGCGTTTGACTGTCAAATGGAGTACCAGGTTCATTAAATCCGATATGTCCATTGCGACCGATTCCCAAGATTTGGAGGTCAACTGGATGGTCAGCCAAAATTTGGTTGTAGCGTTCAACTTCAGCTTCAGCATTGTCCTTAACCCCACGAGGCAAGAAACTTTCTTTAAATGGTTTTTGGTTAAACAAGTTTTCTTGCATGAAGTAACGGTAAGACTGTGGATTGTCTCCATCAAGCCCTACATACTCATCAAGGTTGACACTGGTTAGATTTGAAAAATCAAGGTCACTCTCAACAATTTCCTTGTAAAATTCAAGTGGGCTACTTCCTGTCGCAAGTCCTAGTGTTTGAGCTCCATTGGCCAATTTTTCCTTCAAAATCTCAAAAGCAACTTTTCCACCTTCGATTTGGTTTTCAACTTTAATAACTTTCATCTTTTTATCCTCCGTCTCAATCTATATTTATTATATGGTATAGACCAATTTTTGTCAAGTGAAAACGATTTAATTTTCAAAAAAAGAGCGTCCAAACTTGAAACATGTTATAATGGATAAGATTAGAACTTAGAAAGAATGAACAGATATATGAATACAGCTGATTTTGATTTCCACTTGCCTGAGGAATTGATTGCCCAAACGCCTCTTGAAAAACGGGACGCCTCTAAACTCCTCATCGTCAACCGTGAGACGGGAGAAATGCAGGATAAACACTTCCACTCTATTATTGATATGCTGGAACCTGGTGATGCCCTTGTCATGAACGACACCCGAGTTCTACCTGCCCGCCTCTATGGTCAAAAGGAAGAAACAGGAGGCCATGTGGAACTTCTCCTGCTCAAAAATACTAGTGGAGATGAGTGGGAAGTTCTGGCTAAACCTGCCAAACGCCTCAAGGTTGGCACTCGAGTTAGCTTTGGTGATGGTCGCCTCAGCGCTATCATTACAGAAGAATTGACCCACGGGGGCCGCATTGTCCGCTTTGAATACCAAGGAATTTTCCTAGAAGTTTTGGAAAGTCTAGGAGAAATGCCTCTGCCACCTTATATCCACGAAAAACTGGATGACCGTGAACGCTATCAAACGGTCTACGCTAAAGAAAGTGGCTCTGCTGCGGCACCGACTGCTGGACTACACTTTACCAAAGAACTGCTGGCAGAAATCCAATCTAAAGGAGTTCATCTGGTCTATCTGACTCTTCATGTCGGGCTCGGAACCTTTAGACCTGTCTCTGTGGACAATCTGGACGAACACGAAATGCACTCAGAATTCTACCAACTTTCTGAGGAAGCTGCTGCCACCCTTCGCTCTGTTAAGGAAAATGGAGGCCGTGTCATCGCTGTAGGAACCACTTCTATTCGCACACTGGAAACCATCGGTTCCAAGTTTAATGGGCAAATCCAGGCAGACTCTGGCTGGACCAATATCTTTATCAAACCCGGCTATGAATGGAAGGTCGTGGATGCCTTCTCAACCAACTTCCACCTGCCAAAATCAACTCTGGTCATGTTGGTTTCCGCCTTTGCAGGCCGTGAATTAATCTTAGATGCCTACCACCATGCCATTCAAGAACACTACCGCTTCTTTAGTTTTGGCGATGCCATGTTTATCTACTAATTTTCACAATCAAAAAAGCGCATATTATCAAGGTTTTATAAAGCCTGATAATATGCGTTTTGTAATGGATAAAAAATGAGTTAATTTATTCTAAAGGCCGGATCTTTCAAACTCTGAACACTGGCATTGATAACCGCGCCAACAATTAAAATCTTAGCAATGAGAATAAACCAGAACATCATGACCACCACGACGACGGAACTGAAAAAACGGACGTCCACTAGGTGATTGACATAATTGTTGACATAGACTGAAAAGATATTGAGCAGTAAGGCCAGAGTCAACAAGACAAAGGCACTACCCGGCAAAACATGTCGAAACTGTCGGATCTTAACATTGGGCAGGAAATAGTAGAGCATGACCAAGATTGCAAAAATCAAGGCATAGACCAAGGGGCCTGTTAGGTCTTGCAGATAATCAAAGAGAGGACTATCTGATTTCCAGTAACTTTTGATAAGGTTGAGAAGCATGCGACCAAAGACACTCAGAAAAAGAGCTAAGGCAAAGAGAATCTGCAGACCAAAACTGACAAACAAACTCATGAGTTGATGAGAAATCATCCCACGATTTTTAGCTACTCCGTAAGCTTTATTAAAGGCTTTCTGTAGGAAATTCATGGATTTTGAAAAGGTCCAGAGGGCTGATAAAACCGCAAAACTCAATAAGCCTGTTGACGGTTGGGTCAGCACTTCTGTGATAATCTTTGCGACCACATCATACATGGTATCGGGCAAAAATTCATTGACAACCTTTAAAAAATTAGAAACTGGAATCTGAAAATAAGGGAGGATATTAACCACCACCAAAAGCAGGGGGAAAATCGAAATCAACCAATAGTAGGCTACTGCGACACTGGTCAACTCACTATCTGATGCTTGATAATAATGCAAAAAAGCTTTTAATAAGGGCTTATCTATCAGCTCTTTCCACCACTTTTTCATGTCACACTCCTTCACTTATAATCTTATACTCAATGAAAATCAAAGAGCAAACTAAGAAGCTAGCCGCAGGTTGCTCAAAACACTGTTTTGAGGTTGCAGATAGAGCTGACGTGGTTTGAATTTGATTTTCGAAGAGTATTAACTAATTTCTTCTTACCAATTCCACCATATCATAAGGCAGGGTATTGGCAGCTTCTTTCAGAGAATAGTTCTCTAAGTTATTCACATTTTGTCGTAACTTCTTGGCATACTTGGTCGTAATCAATCGTTTTTCTTCATATTCGAAAATCAATTTACGCTCCAGATAATAGCCTCTCAGCATTTCATCGATATTGTTGGGCTTAACGCGATTGATAACCCGTTCGACAAAGGCACCACTAGTGATAATAGCTGTTTCACGGAGACGAGAATCCTGCATGAAGCTGATTAAAGAGCTCTTATAAACCCCTTTTAGGTTCTCCAAACTTTCGATAATCATCTCTGTATTTTCTAGATAAAGCTCTGCAATTTGATCATAGTCAAGGGCTCTGAGTTTCTGTGATTCTTCATTTTTCCAACTGCGGAAGGTCTTGCCAAAGGTAAAGACTTCATGAAGGAGAAAACGTAAAATCCGCAAGGAGACAAGGAAGTAATAGGTCAATCGTGAAGCAAACTTGCGATTGATACTTTGTTCCATGTTTTTCAAATAACGTTGGTAGACTCGATAGGCACGCTCACTCATCTTGTCCTCTTCGTAAGCCTGCTCTAAACCATCACTTTCAATACTGAGGATAAGAAGTTTCAAGGCCTCCCAGTCTTCTTGAGCCCCTTTATTTTCTTGATTCAGGATGAGATTTTCAATACGTCCATGGTAATTGTCAATAGCCGCATAGAGGGGAAGTTTATTTTTGGTGTCTTCCAACTCTTTTTCCAACTCTAGCGTCACTTCATTCAAAATGCCAATATGCATGAGATAGTCCTTGCTTTCTTCCTGTTCATCAGAAAGATGAGGCAGGACCAAGAGACCTGTTAAAAAACTGACAAGCGTCACCCCTGCGACAAGGAAAAGTAAGATTGGATATTCCTGCTCTAGATTACTTGGTATCAGAAGGATCGTAGCAATCGACACCGTTCCCTTGACACCTGAGAAGGTCAAAAGAAGCATGTCCTTCATATACTTATTTAGCTTTTTCTTGAGACGTCTAGTCCTATAGGCATAATAGCCATAAATCATGACAAAACGAATAGCAAAGAGGACAAAGGTAAGGACTATAAGAGATACCAATAACAGTAAGGGATTATTGATTGGATTGGTCAAGATAGGCTCTGCTATCATTTCCAACTCCATCCCTAAAATCACAAAGACAGAACCGTTCAGCATAAAATTCACTGTATGCCAAACCGTCTCGGTCACCGTATCCACTTGGGCTTCAAGGAGCGTAATTTTCTTAAAACGACTTGCCTTTAAAATCCCAGCAACTACAACGGCAATAATCCCTGAAACGTGGACTTCTTCTGCCAGGAAGAAGGTTACCAGAGGTAAACTCAATTCTAATAAAAGTTCGCTGGCAATATCCGTTGCTCGTACACTAAGTAAGAAACTATGGAGGAAACGGTTGGTCATGGCTGTTAAAAATCCAATCAAAAAACCGCCTAGGATTGAAAAGATGAGCGAACTACTCGCTTGTCCAAGAGAAAAGGCTCCAGTTGTCCAAGCTGTCAAAGCTACCTGAAAGGCCACCAAACCAGATGCGTCATTCAAGAGTCCTTCACCTTTAAGGATATTGGACACGCGCTTAGGAAAGCTAAACCGCTCCGAAAGAGAGGCAAAGGCTACCAAGTCCGTAGGGCCAAGTGCCGCCCCAACAGCCAAGCAAGCCGCCAAGGGAAGACTGAGCCAAAGAAGATGGGACAAGCCACCCAAACTCAGGGTCGAGATGAAAATCACTGGAAATATGAGATAAACAATGATTCGCCAGTGTTTTAAAATAGCCGTAATATCTGCTTCCTCCGACTCTCGGAAAAGCAAGGGCCCGATAACCAGTGCCAAAAACAACTCCGTATTGAGGTGAAAGTCGGTATTGGGTAAAAAAAGACCAATCACGATTCCCAAAAGAATCTGCACCAAAGGGAGAGGCAAAAAGGGCAGGAGCTTATTGGTTGTACTTGAGACAATCAAGACCAGTAAAAATAGGATAAGGTAAATCAGTAATTCCACGCACGTCCTCCTTAATCTTTTTTACAACAGGATTCAAATATCTCCTTCTGCTCTTTGATTTTTTGGTCAATCTTGGAACAGTCTTTGTGCTCAATTTTTCTCTGGCACCGTTCCATCTCAAGAGCAACTAATTTTTTCTTGATTTTAAGCATTTTTTTGCTCATGTGTGCTTGGTCTAACACACCCACCGCTCGTTCGTGTTGGGTTGATTCAACAAAATTCTGGCGCATGGCATCCAGCTTTTCACGTAGGTATTGTTTATCCATGTCTATATCTCTCTAATTTTTCAATCATCACTAAAAACGGTGGGTTGTTGACTTGGTTTAAAGTTCGGTAAATGGCAGCTGTGTACTCTTGTTGGTTCAACTGGCTAACAAAATTCAAGACAGCATCTCGCTCAATATATCCTCCCTCATGACCATAGTAAATCATGATAGCAATCCGTCCCCCTTTGACCAGCAAACGACACAGCTTTTCTAAGGCTTCAATGGTAGTCTGAGGTTGGGTGATGACGGACTTATCAGCTGACGGCAGATAACCCAGATTAAAAATCCCTGCCTTGACTTCTGTCACAAACTGGTCCAGTGTCTCATGGCCTTGTAAGATTAACTGGGCATTTGTCAGGCCAGCTTGGTTCAAACGCTCTTGCGTCTTTTCCAAGGCTTGCTCCTGAATATCAAAGGCATAGACTTGCTTAGCTAGCTTGGCTAAAAAAAGCGTGTCATGACCATTTCCCATAGTCGCATCCACTACGATATCCTCTTTTGTCACTACCTCAGCTAAAAAATCATGTGCCATCTCAAGTGGTCTTTTCATTTTCAAACTCCTGTTTTACAGCCTTACATCCTTGAACGCTTCCACGACGTCGCATTTCAGTTTCAATAGCATTTAGCACTTCCCATTTATTGAGGCTCCACATAGGACCAATCAGCATATCTCTAGGTGCATCTCCTGTGATTCGATGGATGACAATATGCTTGGGAATGATTTCCAATTGGTCGCAGATAACCTTGACATATTCGTCCTGACTCATCAACTGCAAACGTCCTTCGTGGTAATCTCGTTGCATACGAGTATTTGTCATAAGATGGAGCAAGTGCAGTTTAATCCCTTGAATATCATTGTCCGTAACACAGCGGCGGACATTTTCAATCATCATCTCATGGGTTTCACCAGGAAGTCCATTGATCAGATGGGAAACAATCTCAATCTTGGGATACTTTCTCAAACGCTTGACCGTTTCCACGTACAACTCATAGGAATGGGCACGGTTAATCAGATCAGAGGTTGCTTCATAAGTGGTCTGCAAGCCCAATTCAACTGTCACATGCATGCGTTCCGACAACTCAGCCAAATATTCGATAGTTTCGTCTGGTAAACAATCTGGGCGCGTTCCGATATTGATTCCTACTACACCTGGCTCATTGATAGCCTGCTCATAGCGCTCTCGGATGACTTCCACCTTTTCATGGGTGTTGGTAAAATTTTGAAAATAAACCAGATACTTTTGAACATCCGGCCACTTACGGTGCATAAAGTCAATTTCCTTATAAAATTGCTCACGAATAGGCGCGTCCGGTGCTACGATAGCATCTCCAGAACCTGAAACCGTACAAAAAGTACAGCCTCCATGAGCCACAGTCCCATCACGATTGGGACAGTCAAACCCCGCATCAATAGGGACTTTAAAAGTCTTTTCTCCAAAGAGTTTCCGATAATAATCATTCAAGGTATTATAAGATTTCATAACTTTCATTATAACAAAAAACACCCACAATCTCAAAAGCCTGACTTTCCTATAAATTCCTCTGTTTCTCATTTCCTTTAGCGACTTTTTATGATACAATATGGATATGATTTTAATGAAATTAGCATCTATTTTATTATTGATACTGACCTTAGTAGTCTGCATTATCATAACCAAACTTTTTAGATTAAAAAAACTAGGACGAAACTTTGCGGATTTGGCTTTTCCAGTCTTGGTATTTGAGTACTACCTAATCACAGCTAAAACCTTTACCCATAATTTCCTCCCTAGACTAGGCCTAGCCCTCTCACTCCTAGCCATTATTCTCGTTTTTTTCTTCCTTCTGAAAAAACGTAGCTTTTACTATCCTAAATTCATCAAATTCTTCTGGCGTGCAGGATTCTTATTAACCCTTGTCATGTATATAGAAATGATTATTGAATTGATGACTCAGAAATAAAAAAATGAAATCGAAAACACCTCAATCAAGCTGAAATACAGTGATTGAAGTGTTTTTTTCTTTATATTTTTTTAATAATTATTATACTCAATGAAAATTAAAAAGCAAACTAGGAAGCTAGCCGCAGGTTGCTAAAAGCACTGCTTTTAGGTTGTAGATAGAACTGACGAAGTCAGCTCAAAACACTGTTTTGAGGTTTCAGATGGAATCTGATGTGGTTTAAAGATATTTTCGAAGAGTATTATTTTCCTTCTTTATCAGGAAAGAGATAACCAATACCTACACAAGCTAGCACACCTGCTCCAATCACCAAGCCACTTGAAATTGGCAACAGGTCCAAAATTGCATTTGCGATGATAAAGGCAATAATGAAACACATCAGACTAGCCTTGTAATCCTTTTTCAAAAGATTCTCTAGAGTGAAAAATAGGAACAAGCCTACCGGAATCAATGACCAAAGGTTAATGTCCAAACTTGGCCAGCCAACAGAACCAAAATACACTACTGTCGCTGCTGCTACTAAAAATACAATCCCCAATAATTTTTTCATTTCTTTATCTCCAATTTCGTTTTTAGGAACTTGAGTTGTCTAATACTGCCCCCCTCACGTCCTTTATACAAATCATTATAGCAGAGGTCAGTTTCAAGAACAAGTTCTTTTGCCTATCTGGTCTCTATATCGGTCTAAGTGGTTGAATAATAGCGATAAAATAAGGAATCAGGTAAAACAAATAAAAAGGAATTAAGCAACCAAACGCTACTTAATTCCTTGAAATTGTCTCATCACCTCTATTAGCCTTTAAATTTTGATAGACTCTATTTTCTAATCAATGTGACCAATATTGTCAATACTAACCCTTTCAATCAATTCATTAGTTGTCAAAACTAAGTCCATTAATAAATCCAAAAAGAGTATCAATAGTAAAGTAAACTAAATAATTGAGTTATAAATAGCTATTTTCACAAAACGGTTTCATCATCATGCTATCTCAGTACATAAACCATTTTTTCATCTATAGCTTTTGTCTTCATCTTAATCTTTTTTCTTCAATCCAAGAAATGCACCTACAGTAAACATTATTCCGGCAACCAATGACGTAAAGCCTTCGTTAACTGTTCCGGTTTTTGGTAACCTATCATTGTTAGTAGTTGATTTACTATCAATATTGGTATGTTTATTATCTATGTTCTCTGGTTCATTAAGATAAACTTCCTTCTTATTTTCAAAGTTTTTATCATTTTTATCAGGAACTGTAGCTGTAACATCCTTAGTTGAATCAGATCTTTGACTTTCATCTAATTGACTATAATTTACTTGTACAGGAACTGTAGTTTTAACATCTTTAGTTGAATCAGATTTGTGTGAATGATTTTCTCTTTGTAAATCCTCTTTTCTGTGACTTTCATCTAATTGATTATGATTTGCTTGCACCTTATCTTTCTTTTTGGATACATCAAAAGTAGGTTTATTTTCCTCTTCCTTTTTCTCCTCTATTTTCTTGAATACAGGTTTTATAAGGGTATCTTTTGATAGATTAATAACATAACCAGCATCTTTTTTCCCTTCGACACCAGAAATTTCCCAGCCATCAAATTGATATCCTTTTTCTAATTCACCCTCATAGACAGGTAAAATGAAATCTTCTTCCGACACTATCGTTGAACTCATTTCTTTTCCATTTTGAATGGTCACAGTCACCGTATGAGGTTTTAATTCGCTCACCTCTCCCGTATCTTTGTTTAAAATGAATTCTTTTACGGTTGTATTTCTTGCAAAATCTTTTACAACAATCTTAATGTTTAGTGTCTTATCTGTTAGTTGTTTAATATCATCAAATGATTTATATTCTTTTCCATTTACATAAATATGTTTGTCTTGAATCTCACCATCGAATCCATTATTTCTTTTATCATTGATGTTAAAGACTACAGATTTTCCGTCAGCATATTCAATACTAGTATTTCCCTTAGGATCAATGTTTACTTCTGGTTTAACATTATCATATAAAAATTGATAGTGTACTCCAACCGCTTTCGCATTCAAATCGCTATAGCCAGTTTTAAGATAAACATTTCCATCCATATCTGTTACCTTATCTGGGAATCCGTTTGCTTTATAGTCTTTCATTCCCCAGTCCATGATGTCACCGTCTTTAACATTAAGCTTAATGTTAAAATCTCTAGTGTTATCAATGTGTAAATCTCCGTAGATTAAATAATTATCTACAACCGATTCATTAACTCGCAACTCCCAGTTGAAACCACCCTTATCAGAAATCTTACCTCTTAAATAGAATTCTGGATTTCGTACATAAATTTTATTATATTTAGATGGATTAAAGTAGTTCTTGTCCATTGAAAGGTTTACTGGTTTTGCATCAATAAATAACGTAGAGCCATCTTCTTTTATAGCCTCTACATTGGACTTATCCTCTCCAGTGTACTCTTTACCATCCTTACCAAATAATACCAGTTTAGAAGGATCTGTTACAAGATTTCCATCTTTATCGATTGCCTCCCCTTTATCGTTCATTTTAAAGGTAAACACTTGATATCTTACAATGTTAAAGCCGTCCAAAGCCGACATTAATACAGCTTGAGTACTTCTTCCATCTTCAACATTTCTACTATCAGCATAAATTATTTTTTCTGAAAGGACTCTTAGATTAGGATTGGTCTTTTGTATTTTTGCTATATCTTCCTTGCTATAGACTCCATTTCCTTCTAACATATCCGTTTTTCCAGGATTATAGGTAGTCACTTTTAGTGCATAGCCTTTTCTTAGAATGATGTTGTCTTTTAACAGATATTGTTGTTTTTCTGAATCAGAATAGATTTTACCAGATTCCATGTCCGTTAAATTGTTTGGTTTGTTTTTTGAAAGATCTCCTTCTCCTAATTCTATTACATTCCCATAACTTGATGCATAGGGATATTCTGTTTTAGTTTCCTTATTTTTTTCAGGCATTCTAATTTTAGTTTCAGCTTTTATCTGATCATCATCTTTAACAAAGAATCTCATATCTCCTGCAAAAGCTAATCCATCCACAATATCATTAATATTAGCGTATAAATCAAATGTCATCGTTTTTGAGTGGGAATCATACTTGGTCGTTTTGATTTCTATCGATTTATATTTATTACCATAATATACCTTGGCATTTTTAGAAACATTACTTATCTTTCCAAGAATTTCAAAGTGTCCATCTTTAGACGGGCTTAGAACACCATAAATTTTTGATTTGATTTCGTCAAGTTTTTCAGTTTCATATTCTAAGGCGCTACCATCGTCATAAGCAATGATATTTCCCTTATCATCGTATTTATAATCGTATTCCTCTGTTCTCTTACCAGTTTCACTTGTAAAGTCATCAACTTCTCTAAATTTCTTTTTAATGAGTTTCTTTAAGTCTTTACTTTCAAACTCTCTAATTGTTGAAATCGTTTTATGAATAGTCAAGCTAGATTTTTCTTCGATAGATTCTTCATTTTCTTGATGATGTTCTACTTCAGTTGTATCTTTTTTAAGACTATCCTCTTTTCTATTTTCTAAATTTTTAAATTTAGATTCGGAAATCTCTCCAAGTTTTTGGTATTTAGATGAATCCTGATCAGGATCTACTAGATAATAGGAAATCATCCCCTTTTCATCAGCATGATCAGCAAATTTAATTCTATGAATCTTTGTGAAATTGCTAGAGCCATCTAATGCAATGACTTCAATGATTTTTCCTCTTAAATCTCCTGCGCCATTAATTTCATAAATGGTATTTCCGTCTTTGTCTAGTTTCCTATTTCTTCCTTGACCCTCACCTGCATAAGTTACTTCAAGATTTTTCTCAACCTCTCCATCTTCATTAACCAGAGCGGCACCAGCATACCAAACTTCATTTGCAATCTCGTCAAATTTTTCAGGATGTTCTTTTTGATCTCTCGCAAATAGCGTTTCATTCTTATACTGATCTTTTACCTTATGATAAGTATCCTTTGTAATCAACTTAATTTTTTCAGGATTTGAAAAATCAACCGAAACAATCTTAGGGGCTGTGTTATCAATTTTTACAGGAATATAGGAAACTTGCCATGGATAATCTTTAGTTAATCTATATTTAAATTTATAGAAATATTGACCTTCCGCAATCGGTTCAAATTGACCTCTTATCTTAGTAGCAGGATCTTGGTTATCCTTACTCTCTGGTGCATTTTCTTCTCTACCTCTAGGGTTATAGATGAGTCCATCCCACTTCAAGTCACCCCAAACTTTTAGTTTAGAAGATTTGATTCCCTTTGCATCATTTCTCTTAGAGTTTAAAATTCCTTTAATAAAGTGTTCTCTCGAAATGACTTTTAAGTCTCTTTGATTTTCTCCCTCTTTATTTGTATTTACTATTGAAATCAATCCTTCTTCTGCACTTCTTAATACAAGTGGAGAAGGTGTTAATCCTCTCTCAAGTTGAGCATCTTGAGGATTTCCATTTGAATCTAAGGGATAAATTTTAGCAATATTAGAACCACTTGATGATGGTGCGTTGATCCCTTCGTTATTGAAAGCAAATAATTCTGGATTTTGATCTAGAGATGTTGTATTTTTATCTTTTCTATTTTGTATAACTCCTGCTGGATTAAATTTATCTATACCATGCTCTCCACCAATTCCCTTATTTAAAGTTCCTGGAATTTTTGGTTTACCATCATCATCATAACCTTCCATTGTTTTTGATTTTGAACCTTCTTCCCAGGCCCATTTATCAAGGATTGGTTCCTTATTCCAATCCCCAGCAAATCCCATTAAAGGCATCGATAAAGAAGGTTGGAAATTTGTTTTCTTACCATTGGAGTTTAGAGCTTCCATTTCTTCCACTGACTCAAAATGAATAAATGATTCTACAAATTTATTTTTGTTTTTAGCCTCTCCAACGTTTATAACCGCATTTAAATCAAAGCTAGAATTTGGGCCTATAGTGAAAGTGTCATGCTCAAATGTGATATTTGCTCCTTTGATTTTTTCTGGGTGGATTTCTGGAACAATTTGCTTACCATCTGGAGATTTTTCATCTTTGTATGTTTCATCCAGTTTTAGTCTATCAGTTAGAGAATCTGTAGTTATCGCTGATGCTGAAACTTTAAAGGTTAAAGGTCTGTTTGATGTATTGTGAAGCTTAATTGTAAAGTATTTTTTATCTCCTTTTATTTCTTTAAGAGAAACAGAACCATAAGAGTTTACCAAACCTTTAGAATCCGTGTTTTTAAAAGTAGCTACAACCTCATTTCTCAAAGCATTGGCCACATTAATTAGCCCTGCTCCCTGTTGTCTAGGTGATGCAAAGTATTGACTTTTTTCTTTCCAAGACGTTGCGTCCATCATAGGCCGTGCAGTATTTTGTAGGGCAATTTTTGTAAGACTTGTAAGGTCTATTTTGTCATCTCCCTTAAGATTTTTCAAGGCAGGTCTTTCAAGCATTTCCTTTAACTTTGGTCTAATCAAAACAGTAGAAGCTGCCACGATTGGAGTTGCCATACTAGTCCCTGACATATAACCATAAGTTGATTTCCCATTAATGACATTGAGAGTAGATTTAATATTTTTACCTGGTGCTGAGACATCAGGCTTTAAAAGCAAATCTGTTCTCGGTCCCCAAGATGTGGATCCTGCTGGAACTATGATATCTTCTTTATACAATTCTTTGTCTGTGTCAGGTGCAAACTTAAAGTCAATCTCTTTTTCGTCACCTACATTCGGTTTATTAGAATTATAGCTTGCCATATCAATTGGATAGTATTGCTCCAATTTATCTTTAAAATCTTCTTTATTATTCCTTTTAATCTCAGTTTTTTTATCAGGGTTAATCATGTTCCATAGCTTTACACCATCATCTCCTGAAATTGAAAATACTTGACTAGTAGTTCCTTCATCCTCCTCATATCCCATAGCTGGGAGCTCTGTCCAATTATCTCTATTGTAGTAATTTACAGTATTTACAACCATAATGCCACGTGCGCCCTTATCCGTAGCTCTTTTAAAAGAATTTTTTAAATCCTTGGTATAAATTCGATCCATTACTGCAATTTTGCCTCTAAGATCCAATCCTATCAAATCTTGGTCTTGACCCTTGCCTATATATACAAATTTCAATTTATCAGGAGCTTTTGATCCATCTTCATTTGTTGTGATTTTATTCTTATCGAAAAAGGCCCCTATATTTCTGTATTTAAAATTTTCTCCACCTATGTTAACTTTATCAAACTCAACTGTTTGATTTTTAGCAGATGCGACTGCTATCGCATCTTCATGTGCTGCAGTTCGTGTTACATTTCCAGTGTCGGTCATTTTCAGATTATTATTTGCCACTAAATCCCATGAAGAACTTGAAGCAGAAGTCGCATAGTTACCCGTAGCTACAACCATTGGAATGCCTGCTTTTCTTAACGCTCTAATAGCTTCCCAATATTTCTCACCTACAAGACCTGTTCCTGTAAAGCCAGATGATACCGAAACAACATCGACATTGTGTTTGATCGAATCTTCAATCGCATGAAACATTGTTTCATCTCCTGCGAAGCCAGATCCTGCGTCAGAGTACATTTTATAAGAGAAGATCTGTGCATTAGGAGCAATTCCATCTATTCCGTTAAAGTTTTTAATATCTTTTTCAGTATCATTTCCCGCAAGAATCCCTGCAATATGCATTCCATGTGGATCAAAATAATCGCTTCCATCATCAGCTTTTTCTACAGTGATTTTACCACCATTATAATAATTGAAAGCATGAGGGATTTTATCACTCAACCAGAAATTTTTATCAGTACCTTTTAAGTCTTCTTTTTTAAATCTCATTGAGTCTTTGGCATCATCATCGATTCTCATAGCCTTATGCCTATAATCTGTCCCAGTATCGATGTTTGAAATGACCATACCCCGACCATCAAAGTTTTTCCCAAATGGAGCATTGATAGATTTTAGGTAATCTATAGCCTCTTCAACTCCAATTTCCTTTCTGGCATGATTCATCATTGGCTGGACTTTTTGTGATCGTTCAACCGATGAGATACCTTCTATTAGTTTAATTTTGTCCAGATTATCTGGAGTTGTTTCTATTGCAACACCATTAAAAACTGTATCATAAGTATATAAAACTTTTGTATCCTTAAGATTGGATAATTCCTTGATTGCTTTTTCTCCAGATTCTTTATCTTTAAATTCAGCAATATAGACAAGTTTATCCTCTTTTTTGGGACTTTCTGGGGCTTTACTTGCAGACGAGTCTGCATTATCTCCTTGAGATTGATTGGAATCTTCTTTTTTGCTTGTTGCTTTTTCGTTGTTAGCTTTATTATCTATCACAGATTCTTTACTAACAACTTCTTTTTCCTCAATAACTGTTGTTTTCTTATCTTCAGTATCCTTTGAAGTTTCTATAGCATTATGAATATCTTCATGTTTCTCTTTATTCTCTGTTTCCTTATCTACTACTACTTTTTCTTTATCAGAGATATTTAAAGCATCTTCAGAGCTAGATGTGTCTGCTAAAACTACCTCATTAGGGACATATGCTGCTAAAATAACTGCAGCTGTGGTTAATGACAATACTGTACTTTTTTTCATTTTAATTCCTTACATATTTATTTAACTTCCAATAGATAGAAAACTTTAACTTTGCTAGCCTTTGTTATAAAAAGTTTTACTAAGTATTATCTAGGACATAGAGTAGTGCATTTATATATAATTGTTAACTCTCTGAAAATAGTATATCAATTAAAAAAATTTAAGTCAAGAAAAATTAACATGCATTAATTTATTTTTTAATAGGTATTAAAAATAAGGTTAAGTCAAAAAAATTCGTAGTTAACTGGGATACATTATAAGCACATTCACATAATCAAAAATAGTAGGAATCAAGTTGAACCACTACCAAAATCACAAAGTCAAACATCATTGATGAAATATCAGCGCTATTAAATAATATAAAAAACCGCTAAGAACTTGGCTTAACGGTTATTTTTCTACATATCTAATTTTTCAAATCTTCAGTCGTTTATCTACCTATAACCTAGGCTTTATGAGTGTCTTGCTCTAGCAACTAATACTCAATGAAAATCAAAAAACAAACTAGGAAGCTAGCCGCAGGTTGCTAAAAGCACTGCTTTTAGGTTGTAGATAGAACTGACGAAGTCAGCTCAAAACACTGTTTTGAGGTTGCAGATGGAAGCTGACGTGGTTTGAAGAGATTTTCGAAGAGTATGAGCTAAATCGGCTATTACACTTACAGTATAGCACTCTAAGAATAGGTGTCAAGAAATTTTCATCTCTATTAAAAAAAGCCTGTCCTGAGACAAGGCTTTGATAGTATTCAACTTAAGAACCTGCACTTTCGTAGGCATCCAAGCCCCTATCCCAAAGTTTAAGGGAAATGACAAAGAAAACAAGGGAAATCAACATCAAACCTCCGACGTTAAAGATTACATCCTTGTCCTGCAAGAAATAGCTGGCAGGATAGTAGGCCGTAAAGGCAAAAGGTACAATAAAACTGATTAACCATCGAAGAAGCGAATTGTAAATAGAAATCGGATACTTGGCAAAGTCATTAAACATATAAAAAATGTAAATCATGGCACCTGACTGCTTGGTCCAAAAAGCGATACTAGCTGTCGCGATTTTCAAGGAAGTATAAATCAAGGTCGCAAAAGGAATACAAACTAGAAAAAGCAGGAATTTGGGAAGAGTCCAAGCAATGCTAGTCACTGTTGTTCCCAGTAGGATACCACCAACCAAAAGTTCGCCTAAGGCATCAATCTGAAAGGTTTCAACTAGGATGTGAAAGAGGGGATTGATAGGACGAGTCAGATACTTGTCAAACTCACCTTTTCTCACCAAGCGTTGCCCTAGCGCCCAGAGATTATCAAAAAAGAGATGGTCCAACCCCTTAGGAATCAAGGAAAAGCCATAGATAAAGGCGATTTCTTGAAAAGTCCAACCTTCTAGGGATGGAATATGTTGAAAAATGACATTGAGAAATAAGAGGTTCAAGCCTTGAGTTAGAAAAACTCCCAGCACACCAACCACAAAATCCACCTTGTATTCCATGATTTGTTTGATGTATTGTCTGATAAAAATCAGATGCATGCGTTGATATTTTTTCATACTAACCTCCCTGAATGGTAATAAAGGACTGGACTCGTTTCCAAATCAACTGAGACACCCCCACCATCACTAAGAGCCAGAAAAACTGCAAAGCGAGTGCCTGAAGAATCTGACTAGCATCGTATTTCCCAACAATAATCATAACCGGAGTATAAATCAAGGATGAAAAAGGCAGAAAGGACAAAATATCTGATACCACCTTGGGAAAGAAAGCCAAGGGAATTAAACTCCCAGACATAAAGGCCACTATGGAAGTCTTTAGTAGATTGGAACCCCATAGATTTTTAAACACAAAGGCAGAAAATCCAAAGCAGATATTAAAGAAAAAGTTAATCAGGTAGGCTAGCGTTAAGCTAAAAAGATATAGAACAGTTAAGCCCAGCACTTCTACAATACCTTGCCCCGATAAGACTTTCATCAAAACAATGACACTTAAAAATGGCAGTCCAACAGATATAAAAATCAACCACTTGGAACCAAGTTCAGTGAAGAGATAAGAGGCCGCAAAATGCACTGGTCGCAACAAACGCATGATGATAGAGCCATCCTTTACCTCCTCCCCAATCATAAAAGACGAATCTGACTTGGTCAACAGATTAGTCACAAAACTCATGATGATGTAAAGGGTGATATCTGCCATGCTGAAGCCCTGAATCAAGGACTCCTGCGAGGAATCAAAGACTGCCTTCCAGAGATAGAAAGCCACAAATGCTCCCATCACATCACCAATCCGATAGAGAAGAAAATTGACTCGATAGGTAATCAACTCCTGAATCCCTGCATTGATAAAGGGTTTATAACGTCTCAACAATTTGACCATCTTAGAGCTCCTTTCGGTAGAAGCGACGGATAATGTCCTCGATATCCGTATCCACCATCTTCAAATCTCGGATGTCAAAATCAGACAGGGTTTGCTTGATAATGTCCGCCGACTGGTAGCGGGAACTATCAAATTCAATATTGAGACTATTTCCTTGTCTATCAACGGTCATATCAGGCAAGCCTTCATAGTGAGAAGCGAGATGACTTTGCCCTGGCACCAATTCAAAGGATAGAGTCTTCATCTTGCCAAAGGTCTCCTTGAGCTGACTCACCGTTCCATCAAAAATCTCCTGCCCCTTGTCAATCATAAAAATTCGATCACAGAGCTGCTCAATGTCGCTCAGGTCGTGAGTGGTCAAGAGAATGGTTGTCTCTTCCTCTTGATTGATTTGGGTAATAGCTCGACGAATGTTATCCTTGACCGAAACGTCCAAACCAATGGTCGGCTCATCTAAAAAGAGAACCTTGGGATTGTGAAGCAAGGAAGCCGCAATATCCGCCCGCATGCGCTGCCCTAGTGAAAGAGTCCGCACGGGATCCTTGATAAAGTCCTTCAAATCCAAGACTTCATTTAAAAAATCCATGCGCTTGTGGAAGAGCGAATCCGGCACATCGTAAATCTCTTTTAACACCGTGTAGGTCTCTTGCAGAGCCAAATCCCACCATAGCTGGGTACGTTGTCCAAAGACAACTCCAATATCCTTGACATAATCTTGGCGATTGTCCTGGGGAATCTTGCCATTAATCCGACAAAAACCAGATGTCGGTTTTAAAATCCCTGTCAGCATTTTAATGGTTGTCGACTTCCCAGCACCATTGGCCCCAATAAAGCCTAAAATTTGTCCTTTTGGAACCTCAAAGGTCAAATCCTTGACCGCTTCAAAGGTCTGCTTTTCAGGATGAATAAAGGAGCGCAAAGCCCCCTTTAACCCCGGTTCTTTTACTGTCTTCACAAAATTTTTATGAAGATGTTCCACTTCTATCATTGCCATAAATCTCTCCCTAGCGCAAGGAATAGCAACATTGTGTTTTTGACTACAAACATTCTAAATCCTTACTTTCTACACCTTCTACATTTTATTACTACAGAAGGTTTTATACCAACCTATTATAGTCCAATAAAAACCAGAATGCAAGCGTTTGCCTAAAGTTTATGGAATTGAAAATTTTTCTCTTAAAATAATACTTTTAATCAAAA
The DNA here is from genome assembly GCF_023109235.1 of Streptococcus mitis. GTDB lineage: Bacteria > Bacillota > Bacilli > Lactobacillales > Streptococcaceae > Streptococcus > Streptococcus mitis_DA. The sequence continues at coordinate 115,192 of NZ_JALDUC010000005.1, read as the reverse complement.
ATTATGGTTTTATTGTTTCCTTAAAACGCCAAAAAACCCACCCAATGGGCAGGTTTTATCTGTATTGTTCAGCTAGATTAAGCTTTACCTTCTGAACCGAATACGTCGATACGTTCTTCAACTGATGCTTGGATAGCTTTTACACCGTCAGCCAAGAATTTACGTGGGTCGAAGAGTTTTTTCTTGTCGTATTCTGCTTCGTTTGCTTCGTAGTCACGAGCAAATTTACGAGTTGCGTTAGCGAATGCGATTTGGCATTCTGTGTTAACGTTAACTTTCGCAACACCAAGTTTGATAGCTTCTTGGATTTGCTCATCAGGAATACCTGAACCACCATGCAATACGATTGGGAATCCTGGAACAGCTTCAGTCAATTTTTGCAAGTGATCAAGGTGAAGACCTTTCCAGTTTTCTGGGTAAGGACCGTGGATGTTACCGATACCAGCTGCCAAGAAGTCGATACCTGTTTCAACCATTGCTTTAGCGTCTTCGATTGGAGCCAATTCACCATCACCGATGATTCCGTCTTCTTCACCACCGATAGTACCAACTTCAGCTTCTACTGATACACCATTTGCATGAGCAAATTCTACAACTTTACGAGCTTTGTCAAGGTTTTCTTCAACTGGAAGGTGTGAACCATCAAACATAACTGAAGTATAACCAACTCGGATACACTCAAGTGCATCTTCGTAGTGACCGTGGTCAAGGTGGATAGCTACTGGTACAGTGATACCCATTGATTCAACAAGGTTAGCGATCAAGTTGCGAGCAACTTTGTAACCACCCATGTATTTAGCAGCACCCATTGAAGTTTGGATCAAAACTGGAGCTTTTTTAGCTTCTGCTGCGCGCAAGATAGCTTGAGTCCACTCAAGGTTGTTTGTGTTAAATCCACCAACTGCATAACCGTTGTCACGAGCTGCTTGGACAAATTTTTCTGCTGAAACGATTGCCATTTTATCAGGCCTCCTGTATATTTTTATGGGTCATCCCATTTACATTGTTCATTTTATCACTTTTTGACAAAAAAATCTAGTTTTTCCCGCAGTTTCGATTGAATTTCTTCTAGCTTCATCTATGTAAACCCTTTCTCTGCCTAGTCTTGGGCAACTTTTGGAAAAGCTATGAAGAAGGTTAAGCGGTTCTCTTGCATTTCGAACCGGTAAGGTAATTTTTCATGTTCTAATAAACTTTTAACAACAAAGAGCCCCATCCCCGACCCCTTAGCCTTGCGACTAGCATTGTCAGAAAAAGACTGAGCCAGTCTTTCTTGTTCTTCAGGACTACAGCTATTCTCGATAAAAAGTTCCCCTTCTCTTTCGCCAATGCGAACTAAGCCACCTGGAACAGAGTGCTTGATAGCATTGCTGATGAGGTTAGATAAAATCAATTTCATCACCGATGGATTTAGATAGGCCTGCTGATGGGTCAAACTATTGTCTATCTGGAGTTCTCTTTCCTTAGCTAGCAAGACATAATCCTTAACCAGACTTTGTGTCATCTGAAGTAGGTCAATTTGTTCCCTATCATCTCGTAATTCCTGGACCGAAGAAAGAGAAAGTATCTGGAGAACGTGATGATTGAGCTCATCCACAATCCCCAAGGCAACTCCCAGATAGTGATCTCTATCCTTATAACGACCAATATTTTCCTTCATATTTTCAATCAAGATTTTGAGACTAGCAAGCGGTGTTTTCAATTCATGAGAAGCCCCTCGTAGGAATTCGACCTTCATCTTTTCGAGCTGGAGAATAGCTTCATTCTTGTCATGCAAGTCCGCAATGACAGTCAAGAGGTGCTGATAGAGGCTATTGATTTGTTCCTTGAGATCACCAATCTCATCCTTAGAATCCACGCGCAATCGCACATGGGCATCCAGTTCCATCATCCGACGGGTTACTCGCTTGATTTCCAAAATCGGTGCAACAATGGTCCGAGCATAGATGTAGGCAACCAAAAGGGAAATCAGAAAGGATGCCAGCAAGGTGTAGGGGAGAAATTGGAGACTGATTTGCTCCGCTTCCTTTTGCAAATCCATGGAAGCTAGAAACTGGAGAGTCATGATGCCACCGTCTTGCGTTGTCACCTCCCGCTCCTCGATAAAGAGAGAGGTTGTCTGGCGGTCTGTATCCAGAGGAAAACTGTCCTTGACTTCTAACTTATCCTCAGTCATCTCTCCCTTAACGGCCCCCTTGATATCACTAGTCTGGGAATACAGCTCTAACACTTGCTCGATACTCTGCCTGTCTTTCCCTTCTAAGGACTGGGCAATGGCTGTCGCTTTCTGGCCGATGGTTTCCTGACGATGGCTCAGATAAGTCGAGGGAAAAAGAAAATAAATAGCTAAATGAAGGCAAATAACCAGAACACTAAAAATCGAGAAGGTATAGATAAATATCTTTGTAAATAAACCTGTTCGTTTCATTTTCGCTCCAATTTATAACCAACATTGCGCACAGTGAGGATACAGTCCAAGTCTAGCTTTTTCCGCAGTTCCTTGATATAAACATCAATGACACGGTCAAAGGGAACCTCATCTGTCGCTTTCCAGACGGCATCGATTATCTGAGATCGAGTCAAGGCCCGTCCTTCATTTTTCACCAGATAGTCCAGAATTTCCAACTCTTTGGCATTGATAGCCACTTCTTGACCTGCTAGGCTTGCACTGTAGCTCTCAAAGTCCACCTTGGCATCCTTGTAGGAGAAGATTCGTCCCATATCATAATAGCGCTTGAAAATCGCGTCTACCCTCACTTTTAAGAGGGACAGAGAAAAAGGTTTTTCCAGATAGCCATCTGCGAGCGAAGCAAAGGCACTCATCTTGTATTCCTCATCCTGAAAAGCTGTCAACATCAATACAGGAATCTGACTGGTTTTGCGTATCTCAGCTAGGACTTCCAGACCATTGAGCTTAGGCATCTGTATATCCAGTAAAACCAAGGCTACTTCATAGCTGGAAAATTGCTCTAAGGCTTCTTGACCGTCCGCCGCCTCAATAGTTTCATAGCCACAATCCGTCAAATAGTCACTGACCCCCTCACGGATCATCTCTTCATCTTCTACAATTAAAATTTTCATACTTTAACTGCTCTCTTTTTTTATTTTTCTTAGAATAAATACCTACTCTATTTATTATAATCTCTTATTGGCCTTTTGTCTTTAAGAAACTTGCTACTAGATAAAACAAAGAGAGCCTATTGCTCTCTCTGCTCACATTTCACTCCCTATGGAATGAACATTATTTAGTTGCTTTTGAAAATGTTACAACGTAGTTATAATCTTTCCCATTAGCTTGATATACATAGTCCTCTTTGAAAGTGTAGCCGCGTTTGCTCAACTCTTCTTTCTTAGCTTCAACTTGGCTCTTGACAGCTTCTTTCACCTGTTCATTTGATAAACCTTCCGCAATTTCAAGAGAAGTTCCATTGATATCTCCTAGGAAACCTGCAATATCTTTCATTTGATCAAAGTTATAAAAAACATTGACTTTGACCTTATGAGGAGATGGCTGTTCTAGACTTCTACGATTTCTACTAGCGCGTGGTTGAACTGCTGGAGCCATTCTGAAACCTGAAGTTCCTGTAGTCTCCTTAGTGAATGTGACAACGTAGTTATAATCTTTTCCATTATTTTTATAGAGATAGTCTTCTTTAACGATATAACCACGTTTACGTAATTCCTCTTTCTTAGCATCAACTTGGCTCTTGACTGCTGCTTTCACCTGTTCATTTGATAAACCTTCCGCGATTTCAAGAGAAGTTCCATTGATATCTCCTAGGAAACCTGCAATATCTTTCATTTTATCAAAGTTATAAAATACATTTACTTTGACCTTTTGAGAAGCTGGATGTTCTAGACTTCTACGATTTCTGCTAGCGCG
>NZ_JALDUC010000005.1:0-111209 GCF_023109235.1 Streptococcus mitis | reverse complement strand
CGGTTGAACTGCTGGAGCCATTCTGAAACCTGAAGTTCCTGTAGCCTCCTTAGTGAATGTGACAACGTAGTTATAATCTTTTCCATTATTTTTAGAGAGATAGTCTTCTTTAACAGTATAACCACGTTTACGTAATTCCTCTTTCTTGGCATCAACTTGGTTCTTGACTGCTGCTTTTACTTGATCATCTGTTGAACCTTCCGCGATTTCAAGAGGAGTTCCATTGATATCTCCCAGAAAACCTGCAATATCTTTCATTTTATCAAAGTTATAAAATACATTTACTTTGACCTTTTGAGGAGCTGGCTGTTCTAGACTTCTACGATTTCTGCTAGCGCGCGGTTGAACTGCTGGAGCCATTCTGAAACCTGAAGTTCCTGTAGCCTCCTTAGTGAATGTGACAACGTAGTTATAATTTTTCACAGTAGTATCTTGTTCAAAAATAATGTCATTTTTCACATAATACCCTCTAGCAGCTAGGTCTTTTATCTTGGCTTGAATTTTTTCTTTTACTAATTCTTTTGCCTGTGCTTCACTCGTTCCAGCAGGAATTGTAACAGTGTTATCTTCTCCTGGGTCAGATAGGAAACCATGAATATCTGGCATTCCAGCGAAGTTATAGCTAATATTTACAGTTCCATCTGGTTCTGATGTTGAACGTGCTACTCTTCTTGCTCTTGCTTGAACTGATGGAGCATTTCTAAAACTTGAAGCCCCTTCTGAAGTTGAAGAAGGTTGTGTTGGAGATGCTACTGCTGATCTGGAAGTCCCACTTGCACCATGACCAATCGCTGTGCTTCCATTGTCAATAGTAGTTCCACCAGGACCATTATTGGTCAAGCCTTCTCTACCATAATTCGGACTTGAAACTTCTTCACCTGGAACATCCAATGCATTGATTTCATTTTGATATTTTTCTGTAACAGTAGCTACTTCTTCATCGTCTTTTGCTTTGTTAATTTCTTCTATTGCTTTATCTTGTAACGTCTTTAATGCTTCTTTTAATCTTGCCTTTTCATCTGCATCAGTAACTTTTTCAATCGCATCTGCTTTTATTTTAACAACTTCACCGATATTATCATCTATGCTCTCCTTTTTAGCTGACTTCAAGGCTTCTTCCTTCTTAAGTTCTTCTTCTGATTTTGGCTCTGGAGTTGATGTTTCTGGAGTCGGAGTTGATGTTGCTGAATTCCCTGAATCATTTGTAGCATCTGCAGATGGAGTATTGGAAGATTCTGACGGTGTTTCAGATTTACCTGATTCTCCAGCTGGCTGTGTAGCAGAATTAGACTCGCCTGATGTGACCGGTGCTTCTTCACTTGGGGTTACCGGTGACGATGTTGAATCACTTGGTTGGGTAGCTGTTGAATCACCTGTAGGAGTTGCAGATGGTGTTCCAGACTCTTCTGAATGATTACCTGTTGATGGAGATTCAACCGAAGAAGCTGATTCATCGTCTTTCGGTGCTGAAGCCACTGGTTCTTCCGCTTTTGGTGTTGTTCCTGATGGCTCGTCCGCTTTCGGTGTTGTTCCTGATGGCTCGTCCACTTTCGGTGCTGAATCCTCTGAATCTTCTACTTTCGATGTTGAAGCCGCTGGTTCTTCTGCTTTCGGCGCTGGTGTCGATGGCTCTTCCACTTTTGGCGCTGGTGTCGATGGAGTCTCTTCTTTCGGTGCCGGTGTCACTGGCTCTTCCGCTTTTGGCGCTGGTGTCGATGGAGTCTCTTCTTTCGGTGCCGGTGTCACTGGCTCTTCCGCTTTTGGCGCTGGTGTTGCTGGAGTCTCTTCTTTCGGTGCCGGTGTCACTGGCTCTTCCGCTTTTGGTGCTGGTGTCGATGGAGTCTCTTCTTTCGGTGCCGGTGTCACTGGCTCTTCCGCTTTCGGTGCCGGTGTCGCTGGTTCCTCTGCTTTCGGCGCTGGAGTCGCTGGCTCTTCCACTTTTGGCGCAACTGAGACTGAGGTTTCTGATTTCGGTGCTGATACTGCTGGTGTTTCCACAACTACTGGTGTCGTTTGTTTAACAGTAGTAGTTTGCTCTCCAGTTACAGTATCTGTCTTTGTTTCAACTTCATAACTTTGACGGCTACCAGAATTATCAATCGACACTTGCTGTCTTTTTACTTCTGTATTTCCATCTTTTAGAAAAGCCTCTTCGCTAAAATACAATTGATTATTAGCAAAAATCAAATCTCTATTTGCAATACGATTTATCTCAACCAAACTATCAACAGATAGCCCTGTTGCTCCACTAATAGCACTCAGTGTATCTCCCCACTTGATTGTGTAGTGTGATAAATTGTCTATATTTTGAATATCAGCTTTTACTTCTGCAACTGTTCTGGCTACCCAAACACCATCTTGTTCACTGGCTGACACAGTTGGAGCTAAAAAGCCCAGACCTAGCAAAATGACACCTGTCGCAACAATTGCACCAGTTCTCAATTTTCTAAAGCCACGTAGGGACAAGCTTCCTCTAACATTTGTTTGTCTCATAATGTTTATTTTTCCTCACTATTCTATATTTTCCAAAGTAGACCCTACCTAGGTCTACTAGCCTATGTTTGCGATATGGGTAGGCTTCTACAGATTTATCTATCTATTTTCAAGATAAGATTTCTATAGATTTTTATGCACAATTCCATATATAAGTTACGAAACCCCTTTCTAATAAATTCCATAGCTTTAGTATATCATATTTAAACACTAAAGTACAAAGAAAGCAACTGAAAGCAATGATTTTCACCACTGCTTTCGGTTCTATTTTGAATTGTTAAATAGCCATTCTCTATCCACCATTCTTGAATAGAAAAACAAGATGCTTTCTCTATTTCCAGAATCATTTTTTCTAACTTATTCGCCATCCAGCAAGAGTTCTTTTGGCTGTTTTCTAAGGAGATTGCTTGAAGCAAGCGCCATAACTAGAACCACTAGAACCAAGGCAAGGACAAAGACGATGATAAAGTCTGATGTCTGAATAGAAATGTCTAGGCTCGACAAGGTCTTGCTAAAGCCATCTACTTCTGCACCACCACCAAGGTTAGATGCTTGAGCAGCCTTGCTAGCCTGTTTGGCAACACCTGAAGTGACATTGGCAAGAACAGTATTTCCGATTGCACGCGCTGTGTAGCTGGCTAGGAAATAAGCAGAAACAAGAGCAGGGATAGCAATTAAGATGGATTCTATGATAAATTGACCCAAGATACTTGCCTGCTTGAGACCGATAGAGAGGAGGATTCCCACCTCCTTGCGACGGGCGTTGATCCAAAGGCTGAGCAAGAGGGCAAGGAGAAGGACTGAGAAGCTCAAGCTACCCCAGAAGAGGAGATTGGCCATCTTGTACATACCAGAGATGGATTGCTCAAGAGCTGGGTAGTTAGAGGAGCTCTTAACTAAAGTATAGCTCTTCCAGTTGATACCACTGATGCCATTCAACTCTTTCATAACATCATCCAAGTTTTTGTCCGCTGTCACAAAGAAGGTTGCGTCCCCATAAATAGCTGTGTCTTCTGTGTATCCATAAAGTTTTGCAGCAGTGTGAATGTCTGTGATAGCTGTATTTTCGTATAGTTCTTGTGAATAGGTTACTGCCGACTTATTGTGACCATCAAAGAGTCCCTTGATTGTCACTTCGACTGTTTCCTTGGCACCTTTTTCATTATCGGCATCGTAGATATTAGAGTCTAGTTTGACCTTATCCCCTACTTTCCAGCCGTGTTTGGCTGCCAAGTCCTTGTGCAGGAGGATCTTGTCCTTGTCGTCGTTGGTTAGGTGCTCACCTTCGACCAACTTATAAGAACCAGAGACAAACTTGTCTTCTTTAGAAGAGTCATTGACACCTGTAATCATCAAGCTACTTCCAAAATGTTTGGCACGGTCAGGTGTCAGATTTTTCTTGGTATCTGGCGTTTCAATAAGTTCATAGCCAGTCAAATCCCCGATAGCGTTGATGCGTTTAACATAAGACTCGATGGCCTTGTTTTCGGTGATTTTTTTGATATCTTCACCCTTAATATTCCCAGCACCACGTGGCGTACCTTGATTGACGCGACGGTTAATCTGCATGGAGAAGCTGTTGGTGATATTTTTAAATGTCTCCTGAGAAGCCTTGGCAGTAGCTCCCTTGATTGACAAGCCGACCAAACTCAAGCTCGCCATGAGGAGAATAATCAGGAAGATGACAATCGATTTGAAAAACTTCCTTGTAACATAGGCAAATGCGTTGTGTAACATAGGTTCCCTTTCTAGATGTTGTTCTATTTTATAGTTCTAACAGAAAAAAGCGCGTATTATTTCGTAGTATTGCGAGTTTCAGTCAGTTTCTTATCCTTCAACTCAAGTGTAATATCTGACGCTTGTGCCACTTCTTTACTGTGGGTTACGACAATGACACATTTACCTGTTTTCTGAGCAAGTGATTTGAGCAGTTCGACAATATCTCCAGCAGTCTTAGGATCCAAATTTCCTGTTGGCTCATCAGCTAGAATGACTGGAGCTTCTGAGACCAAACTACGAGCAATGGCAACACGTTGCTGTTGACCACCTGATAACTGGAGAACATTCCGCTTGATCTGACTTTCATCCAAACCAAGCTCAAGAAGTGTATCCTTGCTTGCCTTTTTGTTGACCAAGCGGATATTTTCCAGTGGAGAAAGATAATCTATCAAATTATAATTTTGAAAGACCAAGGAAATATGGTGCATGCGATGGTAAGAATAGCCTTTCTTACGAATGTCCTCTCCTTGGAAAAGGATAGAACCTTCAACAGGACTATCTAGACCAGCAAGCAGGGACAAGAGAGTGGATTTTCCTGCTCCTGATTCTCCAATAATACTGTAAAATTTCCCGGGTTCAAAATTATAATTGATCTGATATAGGACTGCTTCAGCAGTGTTCTTATAACGGTAGGTAACATCTTGTAATTGTAATAAAGTCATGATTTCTCCTTCTTAACTAATAGATGATAAAATTTCTTTAGGCGATTTTCTAAATAAGAATAGGAAACAAAGGGCTACAGATAAGCAACTAATCAACAACAGAAAGACATAGGACTCTGCAAAAGATAGGATGCTGGCTGATAAACCACTTGCTTTGGCTAGCGTGTCTTGTAAGGCTGCCTGATCTCCACTTGCTAGTAGTGTTTGGAGTAGGTAAGATGTGATTGCATTTCCTGCAACAAATGCTGGAAACAAAGCTCCAAGAGACACCAAAACAACCTCTAAACAAAATTGTAGGAAGATCGAGCTCTTGCCTTTTCCAAGTGCAAGTAAAATTCCCACTTCGTAGACCCGCTCTCTCAACCAGAGAGACAAAACCAGAATTAAGGCTCCTGCTCCTGATATCATAATCCCATAAAGGAAAATAGTGAGGAAGGTTTGGAAGGTTGCAACTGAGTCTTTAATCTGTTCAAAGGCCTTGTTTTCCTTCTCGACTTGGTAGCCTTGATTTTCCAAGGCCAAGTTTTCCACCTGCTTCAAGAGTCCGTCCATTTCCTTAGGATTTTCTACATAGAAGCGGGCTGCACTGACTTGAGGTTCACTATTTCCCAAAAGGCTTTGGCTACTTTCATAATCTGTAAAGACCTGGTTTTCACTGAAGTCAGAAGACAAACCTGTGAATTTCTCCTGTTTTTTACCAGAAAAGACTCCAACAATCTCAAACTCCACTGTTTGCCCTTTGCCAGATTCTGACTGTCCAGCATTCAAGCGAATCTTGTCATGAAGCGAAAGATCGTTCTTCTTAGCCAACTCTTCGTGGATCAGGATTTTCTTGGAATCCCCTTTTTGAAGGTGTCGCCCTTCTTTTAAGTTGAAAGCCGAGCTAGTAAAGGTCACATCCTTAGATGAATCTTCAAGAGCTGTTAAGCTAACCAAATTCTTATCCGCAGCGGACAAATCATCACGTTCCACGCTCTGCTCGCCACTCACTGCTTCCTTGTCTTTTAGTTTTGCGACCGTCTCGAGTTCAGGAGAAACATTTTCCAGTCCCTTAATCTTGCTTACAGATGCTAGGTCTGACAACTTGAATGTCTGACCATTTTCTATCTTCTTAATAGAAAAAGAGGTATTGAGTGATTTGTAAAGATTGGTTTCAACTGTTTTGTTGGACTTCATCAGAGTCAAACAGGCTGAAATTCCAGCCAATAGGACCAATAAAATCAGAAATAAAATAAAACTTCTCAGTCGTTTTCTGCTGACATAAGCCCAAACTCTTTGGATCGGATTCATTTGTCACCTCCATATTTGTAAGACTATTATAAAATCCAAATATGAAATGTTTATGAAATACAAAAAAGAGCAAAATTTTTTTGCTCTACTTGAATTATATGAAAACAAAAGAGCTAGCCTAAGCTAACTCTTATCCTATGCGGAGAGAGGGACTTGAACCCTCACGACCTAAAGCGGTCACAGGATCCTTAGTCCTGCGCGTCTGCCAATTCCGCCATCCCCGCGTTGATTACTTTACTAGTATATCAACTTTTAGGATGCTTGTCAACACTTTTTTCAAATTTTTTTCATTTCATCAACCAAATTACTCAGAAATTTCATTTAGATTTTCATCTACTAACTTAGCTCCAAGTGTATTTTTGAAATGTCCAAGGGCAAATTGGTGATTTTCAGGCCAGATGGAAGCAACAGCTGATTTAACAATCTCTATGTCATATCCTAGATTATAGGCATCTATAGCTGTATGCAGGACACAGATATCCGTCAAGACACCTGTTAAGATAACGGTAGACACTCTCCGCTCTCTCAAACGGATATCCAGGTCAGTCCCTGAAAAAGCTGAGTAATGACGTTTATCCATCCAAAAGACACGACTGTCTGAACCATGCTCTTGATAAAAGGCCCGCAAATCTCCGTATAAATTCCGTCCACTAGTCCCAATCAAATTGTGAGGAGGAAATAGTTTGCTTTCTGGATGGAAACAATCGTTTTCTTCATGAGCATCAATAGTAAAGAAGATGTAGTCTCCTCGTTCAAAAGCTAATCGAGTTACCTTGCTAATAGCATCCGAAATCGCCTGAGCTGGAGCGCCTGCTGTCAATTTTCCACTATCTGCAACAAAATCTTCTGTATAGTCAATCGAAATTAAAGCCTTAGTCATTAGTAATCTCTTTTCTTCACTTCTTCAAAAATATCTGAAATCAAGACCTTAAGATAGGTTCCCTTCATTCCAAGTGAGCGACTTTCAATAATCCCTGCCGACTCAAGTTTACGAAGGGCATTGACAATCACAGAACGGGTGATGCCAATACGGTCTGCAATCACAGACGCAGTCAACTGCCCTTCATATCCATTTAATTCCCCTAAAATGGCTGAAACAGCACGGAGTTCGGAGTAAGAAAGGGTATTAACCGCCATGGTAACAGCAGTACGGCGACGGATATTTTTCTCATCTTCTTCACGCTGGAAGTTGAGGAGTTGAATCCCAACAACGGTACTCGCAATCTCAACAAGAATCAAGTCCTCGTCATCAAATTCTTTGTCATTGCGCCAAATAATCAAAGAACCAAGGCGAATCCCTGATACATGAATCGGCGCAATGGTCGTCAAACCATCTGGAAAGTCGGCACGACTTTCCACAGGGAAAATACTCAAATCATGATCAACTGTCAGATTGGCTTCTGTATCATAAATCATGTTGGCCCCCTGAATATATATATCAGGGAAAATCTTAGTTTGGAAGAACTGCTCTACACGATCCGTATTGGTTTTGTAACGCATAAAATAACCAAGGAGACGTCCCTTGCTATTAACGATACAGGCGTTACAGTCAATAATATCAGCCAATTGACGGGTAATCGCATTGTAGGGAAGTTCTTCCTGCAACTGCTCGTCTGAGCGCTTCAGGATAGAAGTAATTTTTCTAGTTTTTTCTAATAAATGTGCCATTTTTCACCTCGAATTTAATCGCTATCATTATAACATAAACAGCTTGAATTTTCAATTATTATCTGAAAATTGCTTATTTAATTGCAATTTGAAAAAACAAGAATATTTTTAATTAAATTGCTTCTTTTCTATTGACAAGCTCCCTATTTTTGTGTATTATAATATTACAAGAAGATAATATATCTATTTTATTTATCTTTCTTTTCCATTCGGTCTCCTTATATAAAAAAGCGATTCATTTTGAACCGCTTTTTCTTATTTATCGCCCTTGTTACGAATAACAAATCCTGTTTGCTTTTCACTTGAAGTATTGCGTGGTTTTTTATTGTCTTTATTACGGTAACGTCTGTCTTTATCAAAACGATCATTGCCACGACTTCCTTTTTTGAAATCATCACGACGACCACCACGACGGTTGTCTCCACGGCGATTATCACGACGGTCATCTCCACGACGACCTCCCTTACCTTTACCACCGAAGCCATTACCTGATGGTTTAAACGGTAGTGGTTTTTCACGCGCAATCTCTACCTCAGGAAGGCTATCTGGATCTTGAACAGTCAGACTCAAGATATACATTGCCAATTCTTCTGGAGTAAATTCGGCAGCCAGCTTACGAGCATCCTTACCAAATTTCTCAAAGTTGGCACGGATAGTCTCATCTGCAAAATCACGTTCGATTTTCTTGAGAGCTACGTGTTTTTTAGCTTGGAAGGCTTCTTCTGCACTTGCTGGTTTGAGACCTTTCATGCGTTTCTTAGTCAAGTTTTCAATGATTTGAAGGTAGCCCATTTCATTTGGTGATACGAAAGTAATAGACTGACCTGACTTACCAGCACGACCTGTACGACCGATACGGTGAACATAACTTTCAGGATCTTGTGGAATATCGTAGTTATAGACATGGGTCACACCTGAAATATCCAACCCACGCGCTGCAACGTCTGTCGCAACCAAAACATCGAGATTACCATTTTTGAAGTCACGAAGGACACGAAGACGTTTGTTTTGGTCCAAATCACCATGAATTCCTTCTGCACGGAAGCCACGGATTTTCAAACCACGAGTCAATTCATCTACACGACGTTTTGTACGACCAAATACGATAGCAAGCTCAGGCTGTTCCACATCCATGAGACGAGTCATGGTATCAAACTTTTCTTGTTCTTTAACACGAATATAGTATTGGTCAACCAATTCTGTTGTCAATTCCTTAGCAGCAATCTTGACATGCTCAGGTTCTTTCATAAACTGAACACCGATACGTTTGATGGCATCTGGCATAGTTGCTGAGAAAAGCAAAGTTTGACGGTTTTCAGGGACACGAGAAATGATGGCCTCGATATCTTCTAGGAAGCCCATATTGAGCATTTCATCCGCTTCGTCAAGGATAAGAGTTTCAATATCTTGTAATTTCAAGGCCTTGCGTTTAATCAAGTCCAAGAGGCGACCTGGAGTTCCCACCACGATATGGGCACCAGATTTAAGAGCCTTAATTTGTTTTTCAATGCTTGATCCGCCATATACTGAGCGGACTTTGACTCCCTTACTACGACCAAAGCGGAAAAGTTCTTCTTGACTTTGGACAGCAAGTTCACGAGTTGGAGCGATGACCAAGGCTTGGATGGTTGCTTCTTCTGTACGGATTTTTTCAAGGGTAGGCAAGCCAAAGGCTGCAGTTTTTCCTGTACCAGTCTGAGCTTGACCGATAACGTCCTTGCCTTCAAGGGCCAAGGGAATGGTTTGTTCTTGGATCGGACTGGCTTCTACAAAACCAGCTTTTTCAATCTCTGCTAGCAAATCAGCAGACAAGTTTAATTCATTAAATTTCACGATATTCTTCTTTCTAAAGGTGGTGCGAAGCCACCCTATAGGGCTTAGTTTATACTTTTCTTTTTATGACGTATTTTCATATACTGGATATAAAATCGTGTTGCTTCTTTTCCACAAAAGAAAAGTACTGTTTTCTTTGCAACCTATCTAGTATAACACAAGAGAGAAGCAAAAGATAGCCCAATCTATCGATAAACTCATGTAAACGATTTTTCAGAGAAAATAAGGATGAAATTTCCACTATTCATAAACTTTTTTAAAGCGTAGCAGAATTGTGCAAAAGTTTTTTTCTTATGCTAGAATGAAATTCGAATAGGAGGAACTCTAAATGTTAACTTATGATTTAATCGTTATCGGATTTGGTAAAGCTGGTAAAACACTAGCAGGTAAATTGGCTTCAGCTGGCAAAAAAGTTGCCCTTGTTGAACGTAGCAAAGCTATGTACGGTGGAACTTGTATCAACATCGGTTGTATCCCAACTAAAACTTTGCTAGTTGCTGCTGAGAAAGACTTGTCTTTTGAAGAAGTCATTGCTACCAAAAACACTATCACTGGTCGCCTCAACGGTAAAAACTATGCTACTGTTGCTGGTACAGGCGTAGATATCTTTGATGCGGAAGCTCACTTCCTTTCAAATAAAGTCATCGAAATCCAAGCTGGTGATGAAAAGAAAGAACTGACTGCTGAAACAATCGTCATCAACACTGGTGCTGTTTCAAACGTCTTGCCAATCCCTGGACTTGCTACAAGCAAAAACGTCTTTGACTCAACAGGTATCCAAAACTTGGACAAATTGCCTGAAAACCTTGGTGTCCTTGGTGGTGGAAATATCGGTCTTGAATTTGCTGGTCTTTACAACAAACTTGGAAGCAAGGTTACAGTCCTAGATGCCTTGGATACTTTCCTTCCTCGTGCAGAACCTTCCATCGCAGCTCTTGCTAAACAATACATGGAAGAAGACGGTATTGAATTGCTTCAAAATATCCGTACTACTGAAATTAAAAATGACGGTGACCAAGTCCTTGTCGTAACTGAAAACGAAACTTACCGTTTCGATGCCCTTCTCTACGCAACTGGACGTAAACCAAACGTAGAACCACTTCAACTTGAAAATACAGATATTGAACTAACTGAACGTGGCGCTATTAAAGTAGACAAACATTGTCAAACAAACGTTCCTGGTGTCTTTGCAGTTGGGGATGTCAACGGTGGACTTCAATTTACTTACATTTCACTTGATGACTTCCGTGTTGTTTACAGCTACCTTGCTGGAGATGGCAGCTACACACTTGAAGACCGTCTCAATGTACCAAACACTATGTTCATCACACCTGCACTTTCACAAGTTGGTTTGACTGAAAGCCAAGCAGCTGATTTGAAACTTCCATACGCTGTCAAGGAAATCCCTGTTGCAGCAATGCCTCGTGGTCATGTAAATGGAGACCTTCGCGGAGCCTTCAAAGCTGTTGTCAATACTGAAACAAAAGAAATTCTTGGAGCAAGCATCTTCTCAGAAGGTTCTCAAGAAATCATCAACATCATCACTGTTGCTATGGACAACAAGATTCCTTACACTTATTTCACAAAACAAATCTTCACTCACCCAACCTTGGCTGAGAACTTGAATGACTTGTTTGCGATTTAAGTTGAGATTTAATCGTATTCAACAGCCCTCTTTGGGCTGTTTTTACTTCTTCGAAATCTCAAATCTGTCTTTTCCCTCTTTTATGATATAATAGAAGCATGAAATTAAAAACTACTTTGGGCCTTCTTGCTGGGCGTTCTTCTCACTTCGTCTTGAGCCGTCTTGGCCGTGGAAGTACGCTCCCAGGAAAACTAGCCCTTCAATTTGATAAAGATATTTTACAAAACCTAGCTAAGAACTACGAGATTGTCGTGGTCACTGGAACCAACGGAAAAACCTTGACAACTGCCCTCACTGTCGGCATTTTAAAAGAGGTTTATGGTCAAGTTCTGACTAACCCAAGCGGTGCCAACATGATTACAGGGATTGCGACAACCTTCTTAACAGCCAAATCTTCTAAAACTGGGAAAAATATTGCCGTCTTAGAAATTGACGAGGCCAGTCTATCTCGTATCTGTGACTACATCCAGCCAAGCTTATTTGTTATCACCAATATCTTCCGTGACCAGATGGACCGCTATGGTGAGATTTACACAACTTATAAGATGATTTTGGATGCCATTCGTAAGGTGCCTACGGCTACTGTCCTCCTCAATGGTGACAGTCCCCTTTTCTACAAGCCAGCTATTCCAAATCCTGTTCAGTATTTTGGTTTTGACTTGGAAAAAGGGCCAGCCCAACTGGCTCACTATAATACCGAAGGTATTCTTTGTCCCGACTGTCAAAGCATCCTCAAATATGAGCACAATACCTATGCAAACTTAGGTGCCTATATCTGTGAAGGCTGCGGATGTAAACGTCCTAATCTGGACTATCGTTTGACAGAACTGGTTGAGTTGACCAACAATCGTTCTCGCTTTGTCATCGACGGACAAGAATACGGAATTCAAATCGGTGGGCTCTACAATATCTACAATGCCCTAGCTGCGGTTGCTATCGCCCGTTTCCTTGGTGCCGATTCCCAACTCATCAAGCAGGGATTTGACAAGAGCCGTGCTGTCTTTGGACGCCAAGAAACCTTCCATATCGGTGATAAAGAATGCACCCTTGTTTTGATTAAAAATCCAGTCGGTGCTACCCAAGCTATCGAGATGATTAAACTAGCACCTTATCCATTTAGCCTATCTGTTCTCCTCAATGCCAACTATGCAGACGGTATTGACACTAGCTGGATTTGGGATGCGGACTTTGAACAAATCACTGACATGGACATTCCTGAAATCAACGCTGGCGGTGTTCGCCATTCTGAAATTGCACGTCGTCTTCGTGTGACTGGTTACCCAGCTGAGAAAATCACTGACACAAGTAATCTGGAACAAGTTCTTAAGACCATTGAGAATCAAGATTGCAAACATGCCTATATCCTGGCTACCTATACTGCTATGCTTGAATTCCGTGAACTACTGGCTAGTCGTCAGATTGTTAGAAAGGAGATGAACTAATGGTTTATACTTCACTTTCCTCAAAAGCTGGCAATTACCCCTATCAGCTCAACATTGCCCACCTCTACGGAAACCTCATGAATACTTATGGGGACAATGGAAACATCCTCATGCTCAAGTATGTGGCTGAAAAACTGGGAGCCCATGTGACAGTTGACATCGTTTCACTTCATGATGATTTTGATGAAAATCACTACGACATTGCCTTTTTCGGTGGCGGTCAAGACTTTGAACAAAGTATTATTGCAGACGACCTACCTGCTAAAAAAGAGAGCATTGACAACTACATCCAAAATGACGGTGTGGTTCTCGCTATCTGCGGTGGTTTCCAACTATTGGGCCAATATTATGTTGAAGCTTCAGGTAAACGCATCAAAGGGCTAGGTGTCATGGGCCATTATACCCTCAACCAGACCAATAACCGCTTTATCGGTGACATCAAGATTCATAATGAAGATTTCGATGAAACCTACTATGGCTTTGAGAATCATCAGGGCCGTACCTTCCTTTCTGATGACCAAAAACCGCTGGGACAGGTTGTCTATGGAAATGGAAATAACGAAGAAAAAGTCGGCGAAGGTGTTCATTATAAGAATGTCTTTGGTTCCTACTTCCACGGGCCTATCCTCTCTCGTAATGCCAATCTAGCTTATCGTCTAGTCACTACTGCCCTCAAGAAGAAATACGGTCAGGACATCCAACTCCCTGCCTATGAGGACATTCTCAGCCAGGAAATCGCTGAAGAATACAGTGATGTCAAAAGCAAGGCTGACTTTTCTTAAACAAAGGAAAACCATATCAAAGAACTCCGCTATCATTTCGGAGTTCTTTTTGTCTTTTCTTTTACCCTTCTCCCTTGCATTTTCTCTCTTTTTTTGCCAAAATAGAGGGGTAGAAAGAAGGTAGCATATGTCTAAATTACAACAAATCGTAACATATCTTGAATCAGAAAAACTAGACGTCGCTGTCGTATCTGACCCCGTCACTATCAATTACCTCACTAGCTTTTACAGTGATCCCCATGAACGCCAAATGTTCCTTTTTGTCCTAGCAGATCAGGAACCCCTCCTCTTTGTCCCAGCCCTTGAAGTGGAGCGTGCTACTAGCACTGTTTCCTTCCCAGTTGTGGGCTATGTGGATTCTGAAAATCCTTGGCAAAAAATGAAACATGCTCTTCCACAACTTGACTTCAAACGTGTCGCTGTTGAGTTTGACAATCTCATCTTGACCAAATATCATGGCTTGAAAACAGTTTTTGAAACTGCTGAGTTTAACAACCTCACTCCTCGTATCCAACGCATGCGCCTCATCAAATCAGCTGACGAAGTGCAAAAAATGATGGTTGCAGGTATCTATGCGGACAAGGCTGTTAAAGTGGGGTTTGACAATATTTCTCTTGATAAGACTGAGACAGATATCATCGCCCAAATCGACTTTGCCATGAAACGTGAAGGCTATGAAATGAGTTTTGATACCATGGTCTTGACTGGTGATAATGCTGCAAATCCACACGGTATTCCAGCAGCAAACAAGGTTGAAAATGATGCTCTTCTCCTCTTTGACCTCGGTGTTCTGGTCAACGGCTATGCTTCAGATATGACTCGTACAGTCGCTGTTGGTAAACCAGACCAATTCAAGAAAGATATTTATAACTTGACTCTTGAAGCCCAACAAGCTGCTCTTGACTTTATCAAACCAGGTGTGACTGCCCATGAAGTGGACCGCGCTGCCCGTGAGGTCATCGAAAAAGCTGGTTACGGTGAGTACTTCAACCACCGTCTCGGTCACGGTATCGGTATGGATGTCCACGAATTCCCATCTATCATGGAAGGGAACGACATGGTCATCGAAGAAGGCATGTGCTTCTCTGTTGAACCAGGTATCTATATCCCTGGTAAAGTCGGTGTTCGTATTGAAGACTGTGGTGTTGTTACCAAGGATGGCTTTGACCTCTTTACAAGCACCAGCAAAGACTTGCTTTATTTTGATTAAAATTCTTCGAAAATCTTCCCACAATAAAACGCATAGTATCAAGGTTTTTCAACACCTGATACTATGCGTTTTTCTTATTTGAAAGACTTTTGACTCAGCCTCATTACTTAATCTTCTTGATACTTTGACTAAGGATAAATCCTACAATCATCCCTACCATATTTTGCATGAAATTTGGTAAAATTTCTGGTAGAGCTGCAGCCCAGCCATTCATCAATGTAGAGCCCAAGGCGTAACCCCCTACCATGGCAATCGTTGCTAAGATAAGGCCTAACCACTGAGTTTTTCCTTTAAATCCTGCGAAAAATCCCTGCAAGCCATGGTTGACCAAGCTAAAGAACATCCACTGAGGATAGCCTGATAAGAGGTCAATCAAGAAACCTGCTAGTCCTCCTACTACAGCCCCTTCACGACTACCAAAGTAGAAGGCCGTAAAGAAGACACCCGCATCTAAAAGAGTTAAAATGCCTGTCGGTGTTGGAATTTTTAAGAAATAACCTAGAACCACAGAGAGGGCGGTTAAGAGGGATACAAGGGCGATTTTAGTTGTTTTGGTTTGCTTCATATTGTCTTACTCCATACTGATCTGCTTGTGCAATGGCACGGTAAACGAAAGCCTTCGAGCTTTCTACTGCTGATAAAAGTTCATCACCTTTAAGCAAGTGACTGGCAATGCTAGAGGCAAAGGTACAACCTGCGCCAGCATTTTGCCCTTGAATGACGGGATTTTCTAGGACTGTAAAGTTTTGTCCATCATAAAAGACATCTACAGCCTTGTCCTGACTAAGGCGATTGCCTCCCTTGATGATGACTGCTGGCGCTCCTAAGTCATGCAATTTCTGCGCTGCAGCTTTCATATCTTCAAGGGTTTTAATCTCTTGATCTGCTAGTAATTCTGCTTCAGGAAGATTAGGTGTAATCACACTGACATGAGGGAAAAAGCGAATCAACTCTTGGCAGAGTTCACTAACTGCTACGTCGTGTGTTTCCTTGCAGACCAAGACAGGGTCCAGAACCACAGGCACTCCTGGGCGTTGCTTGATAAAGTCCAATGCCTTCTCAGCCGCACTGACAGTAGGGAGAAGACCAATCTTAATTCCTGCAAACTCCACATCACGCAAGCTATCTAATTCATGTTGAAAAATGGTATCGTCAGTTGGAAAGACTTCAAATCCTTTTTCTGTCAAGGCTGTCAAACAAGTCACTGCTACAAAGCCATGCAAGCCGTTCAAGGTATAGGTAGCCAAATCAGCTGACAGGCCACCACCACTAAAAATATCATTTCCAGAAAGTGCTAAAATACGATTATTCTTCATAACGAATCTCCTTTAAATATAGACCATTTGGTGCTGCAGTGGGACCTGCAAGCTGCCTGTCCTTTTTCTCCAAGATTAGGTCAATCTGCTCTACTGGCATGCGGTTATTGCCGATTTTAAGCAGTGTCCCCACCATATTGCGAATCTGCTTATACAAGAAACCATTTCCTGAAAAGGTAAAGGTCAAAAACTGACCTGTCTCATCAACTGCTAAACTAGCTTCTGTGATGGTGCGAACCTTATCCTCTACACTAGTCCCAGAGGCTGTAAAACCGGTAAAATCATGAGTTCCCTCTAACTTTTTGATTGCAATCTGCATGCGTTCCACATCGAGTGGATAGGGAAAGTGAGTGGCATAGTGACGGCGCATAGGATTCTTGGGACGTCCCCTATCCACAATAAACTCATAGGTCTTGCTATGCTTGGCATAACGGCAATGAAAATCATCCGCCACAAGCTCAATCGAAATCACATCAATATCTTCAGGAGACTGGGTGTCCAAAGCAAAACGGAGCTTCTCCTCATCCATCTGATAAGGTAGATCAAAATGAATAACCTGTCCCAGAGCATGAACCCCACTATCTGTCCTACCAGCACCGTGAACAGTAATGACTTGCCCTTTATTTAACCTGGTCAAGGTTTTTTCAATTTCTTCCTGAACGCTACGCGCATGAGGCTGGCGCTGAAAACCAGAAAAGGCGTAACCATCATAGGAAATAGTTGCTTTATATCTCGTCATAACTTCTATTTTATCAAGAAAATAATCTGTAAACAAGGGTCTAAATCAAATATTGTCTGGGTACAAAATTCACAAAAAGAAAAACTTAGGAAACCAATCCTAAGCTCTCTTTTGAAGTAGGTACATGACAAAGATAGAGGTTACAATCAACCATGAGCCTAAAATGGCAAAGACCAACATGCCATTGTGAGTTAGTAACCCAATTGCACCTAGAACAAATGGGGTCGTAAAGGCTCCGAAACTACAGCCTAATACAGCAAATGAAGTCGCTTGATTGAGGAGTTTAGCTGGAATTCGTTCAGAGACAAGTTGAAAGACCGTCGTCAAGGCTACACTGTAGGCAAAACCGGCTAGAATACTCCCTGCCACTACCACCCACAAGGATGGAGACAAGGCAATCACAATTTGCCCTAAGCCAAAAGTAATTCCAGACCATAGGAGCAATTTCTCTTTAAAGATAGAAATCAAGAAAGAGAAACTCACACCAGCCACAATCCCTATCAACTGCATGACACTAAGAACAAAACTAGATAACTGGGCATCTCCAAGTCCTCTTTCCACCATCAAACTTGGAATACGGATGGTAATGGCTGTATTGGTACAAACTACAACTGCCGCTTCAATAGCTAAGATAAAAATCAAGCCCTTCATTTCCCGAGTTAAGCGACTTGCTTCCTTCGTTTTTTTCTTGACTTCTTTCTTTTCTTTTCCATAAGGTACAAAGAGCAGATAAAGGATCAGAACTAAAAATCCAGCACTATAAGCTAAGAAAGTAGCTGTCCAACCAAAGGCCAACAATTGGCCGACTGCCAAGGTAATGAGAGAAGCCCCAACGACCTCTGCAGAACCGCGTAGCCCTAACATCTGAATTCTCGTTTTTCCTTGATAGCGTTCACTGATAATAGAAATGGCCTTGGCATTGATCATCCCAACACCTAAACCAAAAAGAATCCGTGTTCCAAAGACAAAAGGATAAGCTTGGTACCAAAAGGGAGCAGTTCCACTTAGTGATAAAATCAGCAATCCCAAACTGATCTGTAAGCGCTCAGGAAATATTTTTTCTAAGAAACCATTTAGTAATAACATAATCATGATTCCAAAGGAAGGCAAGCTCGCCAAGAGCTCAATTTGTTCCTTAGGATAACCTTGATAATAGTCAAACATGGCTGGCAGGGCACTCGAGATGGAAAAGGACGTAATCAAAACGAGGGAGAGAGCCAAAATACTGGCCCGTTCTAAAAATTGTTTCATGAAATCTCTTTCTATATTTCTCTTAATCTTCTACTTTTTGATAGTCAGCAAACAAGCAAGAAAAGAAGAAGCCTCTTTAGTGTACAGACTCCTTCTTAAACTCGAAAATGAATCCCTTGTGTCTTATACTCAATGAAAATCAAAGAGCAAACTAGGAAGCTAGCCGTAGGTTGCTCAAAGCACTGCTTTGAGGTTGTAGATAGAACTGACGAAGTCAGCTCAAAACATGGTTTTGAGGTTGTAGATGAAACTGACGAAATCAGTAACTATATATACGGCAAGGCGAAACTGACGTGATTTGAAGAGATTCTCGAAGAGTATTAGGATGACTTTCTCTTGATTTGCTTAATAAAGTAGAAGATAAATCCTGCCACCATATAGGCAACAAAGATAATCAGACACCACTTGAACACGACATCCCAACCCTTGTTCACATTCAAAAAGAAGTAAGGGAAGGGACTGACTTTAGAATTAGGAATGTCTAATTTCAGTACCAAGCCATTAAAAAGAGCAAAAATCATATACAGCAAGGGTAAAATCGTCCACACAACTGGATCCCAAATCTTGTATTGACCCTGTTTGTCAAACAAGAGGGTATCTGCTAAAAACCAGAGGGGAACGATATAGTGGCAAAGGAAATTTTCTAGGGTATAGAAATTAGTCGCAATAGGCGCCAATAGGAAATGGTAAATCACACAGGTAATCATGATACTCATGGTGACTCCACCTTTTAAGCGCAAGAGGCTTGGCCTTTGCCAGTTCTCACCTAAACGGCTCATAACCTTTAGGAGATAGAGCGTAAAAATCGCGACTAAGAGGTTGGACAGAACCGTATAGTAGAGAAGCATCCCAAAGCCACCATGCTTGGCGATTTCAAGATAAACTCCCGTAAAAGCCGCTAGAAACAAGAAGATACGGCTATAAAATACAAGTTTATAGTGTTTTGACATGCTTAAATTTTCTTCACAAACTCTGATTTGAGTTTCATGGCACCAAAACCATCAATTTTACAATCGATATTGTGGTCACCTTCTACGATGCGGATATTTTTCACGCGCGTCCCTTGTTTCAAATCTTTTGGCGCACCTTTTACTTTCAAATCCTTGATGAGGGTTACAGTATCACCGTCAGCCAATTTATTTCCGTTGGCATCGATAGCAACAAGACCCTCTTCTACATCTGCAACTTCAGCAGGGTTCCACTCATAAGCACACTCTGGGCAAACCAGTAGGGCACCGTCTTCGTAGACATACTCTGAGTTACATTTTGGGCAATTTGGTAGGTTGTTCATGGTTTCTCCTTATCATCATTCACTATTCTTTGAAAATCAAAATTTCTCGAACAGCAACTATTATACCTTAAAATAAGCATTTTGACAAATATAGAAAAAAACCGATACCAATCTATCGGCTTTTCTATATCTACATTCTTTTTTCAGCTTCTGCTTTGATTTTTTCAACTACTTCTTGAATGTTCAAGCCAGTTGTATCAAGGTAGACAGCGTCCTCTGCTTGTTTGAGAGGCGAAGTCTCACGATGACTATCCTTGTAGTCACGCGCAGCAATTTCCTCTTTTAGGGTTTCAAGATCTGTTTCAATTCCCTTGGCAATATTTTCCTTGTAACGGCGCTCTGCTCGTTCATCTACCGAAGCTACTAGGAAAATTTTCAATTCTGCTTGTGGCAATACAACAGTCCCAATATCACGACCATCCATGACAATCCCACCTTGCTGGGCAATCTCTTGTTGGAGAGAAACTAGTTTCTCACGTACTTCAGGAATTGCTGCAATAGCTGAAACATGATTGGTCACTTCATTTTCACGAATAGGATGGGTAATATCCACATCTCCTACAAAGACAAGTTGTTCTCCAGTTTCTGAGCGCCCAAAACTGATTGGATGCTGGTCCAATAAGTCTAAGAGTTCTTCAACTTGTTCGACTCCTAATTGGTTTCTGAGAGCCATATAGGTCGCCGCACGATACATGGCACCTGTATCTAGATAGGTATACCCAAAATCCTTAGCGATAATCTTTGCGACTGTACTCTTACCACTTGAAGCTGGACCATCGATAGCAATTTGAATCGTCTTCATTTATGACTCCTATCTAGTCTTAATCACATCTCCAGGATTTGCAAACCAAGATCCTGTAGCCATATGTCCAGGATTCAAAGCCTCTAACTGAGCAATCGAGATTCCTGCACGAGCGGCAATGGCGGCTTCTCCTTCTCCAGCCATAACTTTTGTAGTCCCTTCTGGATCAGTTGGATGTTCTGAGCTACTAGATGACTCCTCTACCTTCTCCTCTGAACTAGAAGATGCCTGCTCTGAACTACTACTAGAAGTAGAAGAAACTTGCTCTACTTTTGTATCTGAATCGTGAAAATCTTTCAAGGCTGCCGTGCGATTACTCCCACCCGATGAAAGATAGATAAGAACAATAATCATCACGACTACAATCACAAAGAAAATACTTGCTAAAATAGTCAAGATACGATTAGCCAGCACTCCTCCACCTTGTTCTCTCTTACGACGTTCTGATCTTGTTTCTTCTTGATTCTCATAAATATCTTCTTGCCACGGTTCTTTTGCCATACCTTACTCCTTGTTTTTTTTTACTTTTCTTATTACAATATAAATATGAAAATCACACTTATACCTGAACGTTGCATCGCCTGTGGGCTTTGCCAAACTTATTCTGAATTATTTGATTACCACGATAATGGAATCGTGCGTTTTTACGATGACCCTGACCAACTAGAAAAAGAAATCTCTCCTAGTCAGGACGTCATAGAAGCTGTTAGAAACTGTCCGACACGTGCCTTGATTAAAGATTAACTCTAATATCGACAAGAACGTTCCACTCCTTCTAGTTTAGCATATTTCCATGCAAAATTATAGTCTTTTCTCTTTATTTTTTTCTGTAAAATCAGGAAGGTCACTTTTTTCTTTGACGAGATAAAGTGGTCTTTTTTTAGTCTCTAGATAAATCTTACTGATATACTTGCCGAGAATCCCAATGGTCAAGAGTTGAATGCCTCCAAGAAAGAGAATAACAGCCATCAGAGAGGTCCAACCTGATGTCGGATTGCCCAAAATGAGGGTTCGAACCACGACAAAAAAGGTCATAAGCAGAGAAATAAAACAAGATAGGAGACCAGCTACGAAGGCTATAATCAGGGGAAAATCTGAAAAATTAACAATCCCTTCAATGGAGTAGAAAAAAAGTTGCCTAAAACTCCAACTGGTCTTGCCGGCCTGCCTTTCGACATTTGGATAGTCCAGATAGTGGGTTTTAAAACCGACCCAGGCAAAGAGTCCCTTAGAAAAACGGTTGGACTCCGTCAAGCTTAAAATGGCATCGACCACAGACCTTCTCATCATGCGAAAATCACGGACACCTGACGGCAGGGCTACTGGACTAATTTTTTGCATAAGGCGGTAAAAGAGATTAGCACAAAAACTGCGAAAGAAGGGTTCTCCCTCCCGACTAGTTCTCCTTGTTCCAACACAGTCCAAGTCTGTATTCTGGTCTAGTAAGGCTTTCATCTCAAGCAACATACTAGGAGGATCTTGGAGGTCTGCATCCATCACCACCACCAAATCCCCTGTCGCATATTGTAAGCCTGCATACAGAGCTGCTTCTTTGCCAAAATTTCGTGAGAATGAGACATAACGTACCGCAGGATTTTGCTCCCGATAGGTCTTCAAAAGCTCCAAGGTCCCATCGCTTGATCCATCGTCGACAAAGACATACTCGATTTCTGTTTCCAAATCTGGAAGTAAAGCTTCCAAAGCCTGATAAAAAAG
This sequence comes from Streptococcus mitis, assembly GCF_023109235.1. GTDB lineage: Bacteria > Bacillota > Bacilli > Lactobacillales > Streptococcaceae > Streptococcus > Streptococcus mitis_DA. The sequence goes on along the minus strand of NZ_JALDUC010000005.1, from coordinate 89,290 downwards.
AGGAAGTACTTCCTCTTCGTTTAAACAGGGGACAATGATTGACATCACCATCTTAGTCTTCAAATCCATTTGGATGCTTACTTTGCCAACGCCATGCGTCTTCACACATTTGAGTGATGCCTAATTCTGCTTCCCAGCCCAGTTCTGCTTTGGCTTTTGCAGGATCTGAATAGCAGGCTGCGATATCACCTGGTCGGCGGTCTATGATGCGGTAAGGAATTGGGCGCCCCACTGCTTTTTCCATGTTTTGGATAATTTCAAGAACAGAATAGCCTTTCCCTGTTCCAAGGTTATAAACGTTTAGACCTGAACCTTTTTGGATTTTTCTCAGAGCTGCAACGTGACCTTTAGCCAAATCGACAACGTGGATATAGTCACGAACACCAGTTCCGTCTTCCGTATCGTAATCGTCTCCAAACACTTGCACTTGCTCTAATTTTCCAACGGCTACTTGAGTCACATATGGCAAGAGATTGTTTGGAATACCATTTGGATTTTCTCCTAGGTCTCCACTTTCATGGGCTCCGATTGGGTTAAAGTAACGAAGTAAGACCACATTCCATTCTGAGTCTGCCTTGTAGATATCTGTCAAAATTTCCTCTAACATGAGTTTAGTGCGGCCATATGGATTGGTCACTGAAAGTGGGAAATCTTCCAAGATTGGCACTGTATGAGGATCTCCGTAAACTGTCGCAGAAGAACTGAAAATGATGTTTTTACAGTTGTTTTCTTCCATGGCTTTCAAAAGGCTGACAGTTCCTGCGATATTGTTGTCATAGTAGGCAAGAGGGATACGTGTTGATTCGCCGACAGCCTTCAAGCCAGCAAAGTGAATGACACCAGTTGGTTCTTCTTGTTTGAAAATGTCACGAAGAGTATCTGTATCACGGATATCTGCCTCATAGAAAGGCACTTCAACTCCTGTAATTCTCTCAACAACTTCTAAACTTTTTCTGTTACTATTAACAAGGTTATCCACCACAACAACTTGATGACCTGCTTGGATTAACTCAATAACAGTGTGGGTTCCGATAAAACCTGCTCCACCCGTTACCAAAATCTTTTCTTGCATCTTCTTTCCTCGATTCTCGGATTATTTTTTCTTATTTTACCATTTTTGATAGGGAATGTCATTTGCCATCCTAGAGGGGAGGCTAAAATTTAAGTAAAATGCTTATACTCTTCGAAAATCTCTTCAAACCACGTCAGCCTTGCTTTGCTGTAGGTAGGGTTACTGACTTCGTCAGTTCGATCCACAACCTCAAAACAGTGTTTTGAGCTGACTTCATCAGTTCTATCCACAACCTCAAAGCAGTGCTTTGAGCAGCCCGTGGCTAGTTTCCTAGTTTGTTCTTTGATTTTCATTGAGTATTATTCGCTTTTTACTCGTTTGACATAGTTTTCAATTGGGTAGTTTAGAGGGTCCAAGGTCAACTCCTTGCCTTGAATCAGTTGAGCTAGATGGTAGCCAATGATAGGACCCGTTGTGAGGCCTGATGAACCTAGTCCACTGGCAGCATAGACACCTGACAATTCTGGAACCTCTCCAAAGAAAGGAGAGAAATCACTGGTATAGGCACGGATTCCCACACGTTCACCAGATGATTTCGCTTCTGCCAAGGTTGGGTAGTGAGGCAAGGCTGCCTCCTCCATTTTCTGGAGTAAAGTTTCATCTACCGTCAAATCAAATCCCATGTCATTTTCATGAGTAGCACCTAAGGACAATTTCCCACCTGCAAAAGGAATCAAATCCCACTCCCCTTCTGGCATAACAACAGGGTAAGCTTCCATGTCTTGGGCCAGCTGATAATCTCGGAGTTGCCCCTTTTGGGGACGAACATCTACTTCATAACCTAAAGGCTCTAACAGATGTCCCAACCAAGCTCCCGTCGCCAAAATAACCTGATCAAACACCTCTTCGTCAATCTGGTAACCCGATGTTAAAGGTGTCAGACTCACTTTTTCTTTGACCAGCTTGACCTGACTGGCTTCTAGCAAACGAGTCACCAAGAGTTGACCATCTACTCTCGCTCCACCAGAAGCATAGAGCAGACGGTCAAATCCCTGCAAACCAGGGAATAATTCGTTAGCTGATGCTTGGTCCAGAATGGCTAACCGGCCTATCAAAGGAGATTCTTCTCTACGCTGGAGGGCTAGTTGATAGAGTTCTTCCAACTTAGTTTTATCCTTTTTCAGGAGAAAGACTCCCGAACGCTGGTAAAAGTCAATTTCTTTCCCTGACTTCACTAAATCAGCCAACAAATCCACATAAAAGTCAGCCCCCAAGCGCGCCATTTTGTACCAGGCTTTATTGCGACGTTTGGAAAACCAAGGACTGATAATTCCCGCTGCGGCCTTGGTAGCTTGACCTTGTCCATGGTCAAAAACGGTCACCTCTAGGTCACTTTCTTTCGAGAGGTAGTAGGCAGCTGTTGCTCCCACAATCCCTGCTCCGATAATGGCAACTTTTTTCATTGTCTTCACTTTCTAACTAGATATGGTGGAAAGGATTGGTCGATGCTTGACTAGGTACAATATCGATTGTCCAGCCTTTTTCCTCTTTCCATTGAGTAAGGAGTGCAGAAATTTTTTCCACAAAAAGCACTTCAATATAGTGACCTGGGTCCAATGCCAGTAACCCATCAGACAACATATCCTGGGCAGTGTGGTAGTAAATATCACCAGTGATATAAACATCTGCCCCCTTTGCCAAAGCATCCTTATAGAAAGACTGCCCGCTACCACCACAGATGGCCACTCTTGAAATAGGCTTCTGCAAATCTCTCTCTTGATAATGCACCAATCGAAGGCTATCTAAACCAAAGACTTGCTTGACATGCTGGGCCAATTCCCCAAATGTCTGAGGCTGAACATTCCCAATACGTCCAATTCCACGTTCAGGACCTGTCTCCTGCAGATAGGTCGTTTCCTCGATACCTAGCATCTGACAGAACCAATCATTGAGACCATTTTCAACGATATCAATATTGGTATGGCTGACATAAACTGCAATGTTATGCTTGATGAGGTCGATGTAAATCTGATTTTGCGGACGGCTAGATACCAAGTCCTTGATAGGACGGAAAATCGGCGCGTGCTTGGCAATAATCAAGTCCACACCCTTTTCAATGGCTTCAGCCACCGTTTCTTCACGAATATCGAGAGCCACCATGACCCTTTGGATATCCTTGTCCAAAGTGCCAATTTGCAGACCACGACTGTCTCCCTCCATGGAAAATTCCTGAGGACAAAAAGCTTCATACACGTTAATCACTTCACTTGCTAACATGGAGCACCTCCTTGATGGCTTGAATTTTATCTACTAGAACTTGACGTTCTTCCAAATTTTTTTCAGGGATTTGTCCAAGGGCGAACTCTAGCTTAGCAGCTTCTTTTTGCCATTTTTGGACAAAGACTGGACTGATCTCTTTGGACAAGAAAGGTCCAAAGCGAACATCACTGGCTGATAGCTTCATTTGTCCTGCTTCCACCACCAAAATCTCGTAAAACTTGCCAGCTTCTTCTAAGATGCTTTCAGCTACAATCTGAAATCCGTTCTCTTGTAGCCAGATACGCAAGTCGTCTTCACGATTATTGGGCTGAAGGATCAATCGTTCTACATTAGCTAACTTGTCCAAGCCTTCTTCTAAAATCCTAGCAATCAAACGACCACCCATACCAGCAATGGTAATGACAGACACTTGGTCTGACTCTTCAAATGCTGCCAAGCCATTGGCTAAACGAACCTGGATTTTCTCCTTTAGGCTGTGAGCCTCAACATTTTTGACTGCAGATTGGTAGGGACCTTCCACCACCTCACCTGCAATGGCACTTTCGATTTTTCCTCTTTCGACCAAGTCGATAGGCAGATAAGCATGGTCACTTCCCACATCTAGTAAAATAGCTCCCTGTGGCACAAAGGAAGCCACTAATTCTAATCTCTTTGAAATCATTTTCTCTCACTTTCCAAAACTCTATTACCTCTTATTATACCACATTTCAGCTGGCAATCTTGTACCTAAAAAGACCGCAATCCACAGATTGCAGCCTTTCTTTATTTTCTGGCTTGATAGCGACTAGTCAGGATGAAAATCACGGTAAAGACCAACATCATGACACCATAAACAGGTAATGTTTGTCCTGTTAAGGTTGAAATTTCAAGCAGTTTTTGAATTCTTGGGAAGAGAGCTGTGGCTAGGAAGCCTCCTACTGACCAAACAATCAGGAGGACACGCCATAGGGTAAATGGCATGCAGGCTCTAAATACAGATAAGAAACCAATTGACCCCAAGAGATAATAGAGTAGAGTTGAAATTTCTAACTCAGACCAACCTTGGCTACTTCCAAATATTTTCACAAAAAGAACGCTGAACACAACCATGAGAGCACTTGGTAGAGCACGAAGCATGGATCTTCTGAGGAAGTTTGGCTCAACAGGTTTGATATTTCGCTCAAAAGTCAGAACGAATGGTGGGAACCCTTCCACGAACTGGTCAATCATGGTAATCTGGATCGGAATGAAGGGGAAAATCAAAATCCACTCAGACCGACCTAGTAAAGCACTGGCAATACAGATAACTGCGAGCAAGAAAGAATAGATGGTCTTTATCAAGAAAATCGGTGCAATGTGGGCAATGTTATTCACCACACGACGACCTTCAAAGAGAATCTCAGGAACATCATTAAAGTCAGAGTTCAAGAGAACCAGATTGGCAATCTGACGAGTCGCAGGATCTCCCTCCGCCATTACGATGGAACAATCCGCCTCACGAAGGGCCAGAATATCATTAACCCCGTCCCCTGTCATAGCCGTTGTATGACCCGCTTTTTTCAGCGTTTGGATGATGAGTTTCTTTTGATGAGGGGAAACACGTCCGAAAATAGCTGTCTCCTCCGCCATAGCAACCAATTCCTCATCCGTGATTTTTGAACAATCGACATAGCTGTTATAGTCCGCAAAACCAGCCTTCTGGGCAATGCTGGATACCGTAACTGGATTGTCCCCAGAGATAATCTTGAGGCCCACTTCCTGAGAACGGAGATAGTCCAGCGTCTCTTCTGCTCCCTCTCGAATGGGATCCAATATTTCCAGCAAGGCTAGAGCCTGAATATCAGATGGTTTCTGTGGTTTGTGATGGTCTAATTTCTCCTGACTGAGGGCTAAGACCAAGACACGTGAACCTCTCTCCAAGGCCTCTCTGGCTTCTGGGACTTCGTTTTCCAGCAACATCTCAGGCGCACCTAGGAAAACTGTCCCCAGACCTTCCAATTCCATAGCACCCCACTTGCGGTCGCTTGAGAAAGGCAGATTAGAGATCATAGGATAGACTACCTGACCTTGGAAACGCTGGCGAATGGCTTGAGCTGTTGGATTTTTATCCTCACTATGAGCCATATAGCTGGCCAAGATGCTAGCAAGCGCTGACTCTCCATACTCTTCGGTCAAAGGAAGAACAGCCTCCACCTGCATCTTTCCTTGGGTGATGGTGCCCGTCTTGTCCAAACAGAGCATATCCACGCGTGCCAAGGTCTCAACAGAGTACATCTCCTGCACCAAGACCTTTTTCAAGCCCAGCTTAATAACCGCAGTCAAAAGCGAAGTGATGGTCAAAAGGGCGATTCCCTTGGGCAACATCCCCAAAAGGGCTGTCGATGAATTTACAACAGATGACTTAAGAGGCAGGCCTTTTAAAAGCAAGGCTTCTAGCAAGAGAGCTAGACCAAAAGGAATGATAATCTTCCCAGTAAAACCAGCTAACCTGTCCAGCGATTTCATGATACGTGAGTTGATCGGTTTAACGGTCTTGGCTTCCAGCATGAGTTTAGCAGCATAGTTGTCTGCCCCGACATGGTGGACTTGAGCCAAAACTGACCCACTGGCTAGGAAACTTCCAGACAAAAGCAAGGCGTCAACTTCCTTTTGCACCAAATCACTCTCACCGGTCAACATGGCTTCATTGACTTCCGCAAAACCTTCTAGAACCAAGGCATCACTAGGAATCTGCTCCCCAGCAGACAAACGAATGACGTCTCCTAAAACCAATTCTTCAGGATTCAGAGCTACTTCCTGGCCATCACGAATGGTTTTAACCTTTTCCTTAGTCATGAGATTGAGCTTGTCCACCATGTGTTTGGCCCGCAGCTCAGTCACAATCCCAGAAAAAGCGTTAAAGCAGATAACGGCAAAGAAGACCAGATTGCTCCAAGCCTGCACAAAGGCTAGTGCCAAAGCAATGGCAAAGTTCAAAGCATTAAAAAGGGTAAAGACATTTCGTTTAACGATTTGCCAAGTGCTTGTACTAGCCGATGCGGTAAAATCATTGACCAAGCCCTTAGTCTGTCTTTCCTCGACTTCTCTTTGGGTTAATCCCATAATCTTATTTTTATCCATGAATTCTATCATATCATTTTTTCTAAAAGAATTCTAATCTCATCCCAAATACGAACCTAGTCAAGGGAAAAGTTTGCCAGCCCTCCTTTGATAAGGTATAATAATAACAAGAAAATAATCGAAGGAGATCGCATGTTTTATACTTATTTACGTGGATTGGTTGTATTGCTCCTATGGTCCATCAATGGCAATGCCCATTATCATAATACTGATAAAATTCCTAATCAAGATGAAAATTATATTTTGGTTGCACCTCACCGCACCTGGTGGGATCCAGTTTATATGGCCTTTGCGACCAAACCAAAACAATTTATCTTTATGGCCAAAAAAGAGCTCTTTACCAACCGTATCTTTGGCTGGTGGATTCGTATGTGTGGTGCCTTTCCTATCGACCGTGAAAATCCTAGCGCCTCAGCCATCAAATATCCTATCAATGTTCTCAAAAAAAGTGACCGCTCTCTCATCATGTTTCCAAGTGGAAGCCGACACTCAAACGATGTCAAGGGTGGCGTAGCTCTGATTGCCAAAATGGCCAAGGTCCGTATCATGCCGGTTACCTACACAGGTCCTATGACTTTGAAGGGCTTGGTTAGCCGTGAACGTGTCGATATGAACTTTGGAAATCCAATTGATATCTCAGATATCAAGAAAATGAATGATGAAGGCATTGAAACAGTCGCCAATCGAATCCAAGCAGAATTCCAACGTTTGGACGAAGAAACCAAACAATGGCACAATAATAAAAAACCGAACCCACTCTGGTGGTTTATCCGCATCCCTGCCCTCATCCTTGCCATTATCCTCGCTATCCTAACCATCATCTTTAGCTTTATCGCAAGCTTCGTCTGGAATCCAGATAAGAAAAGAGAGGCTCTTGGTTAAAAAATACAACAATCCCTTGGCAAAAGCCAAGGGATAATTCTTTTATTTGATTTTCCATTTTTGGGCCAACCAGCTAGAAAAGGCTAAAAATCGCTCAGCCACTTGCTCATGATGCCCATAGAGGTCAAAGACAAACTGGCCATTCGGATAGCATTTCTGAAGACTGGTATGGATCTGTTCAGCATATACCGGTGCTTGAACCAAACGATTGCTATGATTGGCTCCTTCTGTTTGCCCATTCTGTAAATACAGCAAACAGTCCAAATTTTTCACCTTTTCTTCCCTACAGTAAGTCACAAAATCAGGATACCAAAAGGAACCACAGATGGAGAAGACACAGGAAACCTTGTCAAAGCTGAAAAGACTGTAGACTGCCGCCAAACCACCTAGTGAATACCCTCCATAAGCAAGGCGAGTTTCGTCCAGGCGATAAAGCGACTGCAACTTATCTAAAAGATCTCCAAATAAATGATCATGATAGGCAGTTGCCTGACCGCCAAAATCTTGAGCTCCATCTCTCAGAGCAGATGTCTTCCAGGGCGTGTAGTCGTCTAGGCGATTTTTAGAAGTCAAGCCCACTAAAATCACAGATTCTGAAAGGGACGATAGAAAATCCAAGTTTCCATCATTCAATAAAATAGCCGGATAGGTTTGATTGGGGTCGTAGTTAGAAGGAAGGCTGATTTTGACTTGAATTCCTTCCCAATCAAACTCATTATTTATTGATAAAGTCATTGATTTTCTCAAGGGAATCAATCACTGCTGGACCATAGTCCATCAATTCATCGTAAGAGATGGTCATGATTTTTTGATTCTTAATAGCAGGAACGCTTTCCAAAACAGCATTTGCCTTCATCAACTCTACTGCTTTTTCATCCAATTTTTTATTGCGGTCGCTGGTTACATAGATAATCAATTCAGGATCCATTGACACGAGATTTTCCAAGGTCAAGCCTGATGTTCCCGTTGCAACGTTTGTATAACCAAGTTGGTTCAGCAAACTTTCTTGCAAAGCAGACTTGTAGGCACCGAAGGTTTCATCATTATAAGCAACCATAATCAAAGCCTTTTTCTTTTCACCTTGGCTTGCTGGATTTGCTTTCTTAACAGCATCAATTTTAGTTTGTAATTGTGCTGCGTATTCATTAGCCTTGTCCTGAACATTAAAAATCATTCCAAGATTTTTGACATCTTCTACGATATTCCCCAAATCTTGCTGAATTGTTGAGAGAGAAGCTTTTTGTGTATAAACTGGGATTTTATTTTCATTCCAAGTGCTAACTGTCCCCAAGGATTTTTCAGAAAACATCATGTTTCGACCCATCACAGCGTCCGGCTCATAAGAAAGGACTGTCTCTTGTGAGACTGTTTTTTTATCCCCAATTTGAGGAATCGTTGCAATCGCGTCCTTGTATTTGTCCGTCACAGCATTATCAGGGTTGAGCATGCCAACAATTTTATCCTTCAACCCCAACTCCAATAAGATTTCAGTGGTTGAAAGATTGTTGGTAATAACTTTTTCAGGTGCCTTGTCAAAAACTTGTTCGACTTCATTTCCCTTAGCATCATAAGTTTTGATAGTTAGCGGATAAGTCGTCTCTGCGTTAGCCTTTTGACTTGTCTCTGTGCTAGATTGTGTGGTAGCTTTTTCTGTAGTAGTATTGCCACAAGCTGCCATGGTTAGGGTAGCTACTGTTACGAGTAAAATGCTTAGTGTTTTTTTCATCTTGTTTTCCTTTTCATTCTTATAAATAGTGAATCATGGCTTGCTGGTCCTCGGTCCAAGTAACCTGACTTTGAACTCCATATACAGTTTGCAATGACTCAGGGGTGATGGTCTCCTTTGGAGTCCCTTGGTAAAGGATTTCTCCCTCTTTCATCAGATAGAGATAATCCGAATAGCGACAAGCAAGTTGAATATCATGCAGGACAGCTAGAACATTGACCTTGAGATTTTTCACAATGGCCAACAAGTCTAGCTGATACTTGATATCCAGGTGATTGGTTGGTTCGTCTAGGAGTAAGAGAGTCGGTTCTTGCGCCAAGGCGCGGGCTAATAAGACTCGTTGTTTCTCCCCCCCTGACAGAGAAGAATAGAGACGAGTTTTCTTCTCAAGCATATCCACCTTAACGAGAGCATCTTGAACGAGGGCATAATCCCTTTCATTTTCCTTCTCTAAAAAAGAGAGGTGGGGAGTTCTTCCCAGCAAGACGATTTCTTCAACTGTACAATCAAACTGCAGTTGGTTAAACTGGGTCACAACTGCCATTTGCTTGGCTGTTTCTTTGAGCGTCCATTGTTCCAGAGACTTTCCATCTAGGCTTATCAAGCCTTTGTCCGCCTTTTCCTGACGATAGAGGAGTTTAAGTAGACTGGTTTTTCCGCTTCCATTTGGTCCTAGTATCGTGTGAAATTGATGCCCCTCAACCTTAAGAGAGACTCCTTTGAGGATTTTTTTCTCTCCTAGTCCAAAATGGATATCCTGACAAATCAAGTCCATATCAGACCCTCACCTCCCTTCGCCTACCTCCAACAATGTAGATAAAGAAGGGGGCACCTACTAAGGCTGTGAAAATACCAATAGGAAGCTCTGCGTTTGGAATGATGATACGAGAGAGTACGTCTGCCCAAATGACAAAGAGGGCACCCAGCAAGGTTGCAACAGGAAAAAGCCTCTTGTAACTCGTTCCTACTAACCCTCGAGCTAAATGTGGAGTAATCAGACCGACAAATCCAATAATCCCACAGGTTGCCACTAATACTGCTGTCAGCACAGCCACCATGGTCACATAAAGATACCAATAAAAGCGTAAGGGAATCCCCAAAGTTAAAGCAGCCTCATCTCCCATCATCATCGCATTGAAAACACGATACTGAGTAGAGAAAAATAGAAAGGCTATTCCTACTACTATAGTTGGCAGGACCAAGTCTGCCCAGGAAGTCCCAGCGAGCGAACCCATGGTCCAAAACTTAATGGTCATCACACTATCCGCATTAGCGCCAACTGAGATAATAAAGTTTGAAAAAGCCAGAAAGAGAGCGTTGACCACCGTTCCCGATAAGATTAGACTAGAAGTCGTCATCCTTCCCTGCATAGAGGCAATGATGAGGACAGCAATTGTTGCCAAGATAGCTCCAAGAAAAGCTCCAAGGCTAATCATCACTTTTAAACCAAGAATGATGCTCAAGGTTGCCCCTAGAGTTGCACCAGCAGAGATGCCTAAGACATAAGGCTCTGCGATGGGATTGTTCACTGTAGACTGCATCACGCTACCACACATAGAAAGGCCTGCTCCTACTATCAGACCTAACAATACTCGGGGGAATCTCATGTTCCATACAATGGCAAGAGTAGACTTGGAAACCTCTCCTATCTCAAGAGGAAATCCTAACCTACTCAAAATAATCCGATAGGTATCTCCTAGATCAATCGCAACAGATCCCATTGAAACTGCTAGAAAGAGAGAAATCCCTAAAATACCTAGCAAAATAACTAAAAGTAACACAAATTGCTGGTCTTGTCGGCTTCCAGAAAATTTGGAAAGCATGCAAACCTCCTTTGATAGAATCTTAAAAATTTAGAAAATTCTCATGAAAAGTATACCATATTTTCAACAATGGAACAAGATGAGAAAAATAAATATAGTTGGTCATACAGTGCTAATAATCGTAACCGAAGATTATACTTGAGTATATCGAGGTAAAGTGACAACATAAAAAGCCCTCTAAAATTAGAGAGCTGATTTGAGATTGGGATAAAATCCTAGTGAAAAAAATCTACACGATCAGAAAAGTCTCTATCGTGCCATTTTCATACATGATGTATAGTCCAAGTACAATGAATACTAAGGGCACAATGATTCGCTCGTATTTTTCAATTGTCTCGAATATTAACGGAATAGAGGATAACACCCGACTAATCTCGCATAAGATAATTATGCCGATTACAAACACAAGCAACGCCACGAGGGTCTGTGACCAATCTAACGAAGCAAAATAAGGTATATAGATACCTAAATTATCTCCGCCAGACGCAATTGTTAGCAATGTAACTGTCCAAAACAGTTGATTTGCCTTGCTTTGTTCTAATCTTTCAATAATTTCTTCCTCTTCTTCCTCTTCTTCCTCACCTTCTCCAACAATTGCAAAGCGAATCCCTAAATAGATAGGGATTAAACCAAGCAATCCAATCATCCATTCTTCAGGCACGAAATTAACGACATAAGCAGCAACTAAACTCGCACCTACAAGTAAGCCTGTGCCTAGATATTGCCCCGCATAAATATGCCATTTTTGTTTATTCTGTGATAGCTGTGCAAATAAAATAAATAAAATAATTAAATAATCGATACTGGTGGAAATATAAACACCAATAGCAGATATAATTGTCTGTCCCATAAAAAACCTCCTGTATTGGTCAGTAATAAATCAGCAGATTTTAGGAGAGCACAGACACATTAATTTAGCTATCGCTAGTGGGTAATGTCGAACATAGGAAAGCATTTTACTCCTCCTCAAAACGTAGTTACAAAGTAATTTCTAACTGGAATTCGGTGACTACTTCCATGTAAAGTATAACATACTATACTTTACTTCGTAAAGTGTGGGCTCTCCGAAGGGGCTTGCAGACAGCTACTCGGCTTTTCAAGCCGAGTAGCTACGCACCCTTATGGTGTAATTAGCTGATACCATTTGAGGTTTTTGTAGTCTCCAAAATTGTGACCGATAAAACACACAATCCGCTATTAAGGTGGGTTACTCAGTTTTTGTAGTCTCCAAAATTGTGACCGATAAAACCTCAATAAAAAAGCCCTCTGAAGTCAGAGAGCTGATTTGAGACCGGGCTAAAATCCATACAAAAAAGCTACCCATTTTAGAGTAGCTTCATTATCAAGATATGCTCAATTGAACACGGCCTAAGCACTTGGCAAAAAAGATAAAATTTCCTAGAAACTGAAGTTTCTTCGTCAATTTTCCTATTTTTGCTTTGTGCTTTTGACGGCCTTTGTATCTTGAATTAGCGACGAAGTCCTAGAGAGTTGATCAACTCACGGTAACGGTTAACGTCGTTTTTACGCAAGTATGCAAGCAAGTTACGACGGCGACCGATTTTTTTCATCAATCCACGGTAAGTAGCGTGGTCTTTTTTGTGTTGTTTGATGTGTTCGTTAAGGTGGTTGATTTCCCAAGTAAGGACAGCAACTTGAACCTCTACTGAACCTGTATCACCTTCGTGACGTGCATATTGTGCGATGATTTCATTTTTTTTCTCTTTTGAGATTGCCATGATGTTTCTCCTTTTTATTTGGCTTCATCCGAGTGACAGGTTGGCATGCCTGTAACCAAGAAGAAGTTATTTGTCTTTACGACAATCCCTATTCTACCAATAACTAACTTCTTTGTCAACAGATTTACTTTCTTGTTTTAAACATGCTATAATAATTATAGCAAGAGATCTAAGTTATCTGTTTTTAAACGAGGTAATTGTCATGCCTAGATTCTATTCCCATCTCCCCTACTATCTGGTCATATTTTTCTTTTATTGGCCACTTTATCAGTTGTTATCACTAATTATTTCTGACCCCCTTACACTCAAGGGACTCTGTATAAACAATCTTCTCTTCTTTACACCTCTGGTAATCTTGATTATATCGCTACTCTATAGCTACCGTTTCCGTTTCTCACTTTGGTGGTTAATTGGTAACGGACTGCTCTTTTGCTTTACTATCATAACCTTCGGTGAATTTATCTGGTTTTACTTTTTAGCCTATGAAATCTTTGCTCTGGTGGGCATGGCTTCCGGTATTGGCATCAAGCATATTCTACAAAAAATGAAAAACAAAAAACTTTCACAAAATCCTTGAAAAATCTCACAATCATGCTATAATAATCCATAGAGACAAGTCACTTAGTCCCTTTCTACTAGAGAGTGCGTGGTTGCTGGAAACGCATAGAGAGCCTAAACTGATACTACTCTTGAGTTTTTTATGAAAACATAAAACGGCGGCCACGTTAGAGCCAATCAGAGGTGTCCCTCTTTTTTGAGGAACATAAATGAAGGTGGAACCACGTTGCGACGTCCTTTTGAGGATGTCGCTTTTTGTTTTTCTAGCTTTCAAAATCCTCTGTCCCTGTTTTCAGAATAGGGTTAACACATTCGTCAATAATATAAGTAAGGAGAACATCATGATTAACATTACTTTCCCAGATGGCGCTGTTCGTGAATTCGAATCCGGCGTTACAACTTTTGAAATTGCCCAATCTATCAGCAATTCCCTAGCTAAAAAAGCCTTGGCTGGTAAATTCAACGGCAAACTCATCGACACTACTCGTGCTATCACTGAAGATGGAAGCATCGAAATTGTGACACCTGATCACGAAGATGCCCTTCCAATCTTGCGTCACTCAGCTGCTCACTTGTTCGCCCAAGCAGCTCGTCGTCTTTTCCCAGACATTCACTTGGGAGTTGGTCCAGCCATCGAAGATGGTTTCTACTACGATACTGACAACACAGCTGGTCAAATCTCTAACGAAGACCTTCCTCGTATCGAAGAAGAAATGCAAAAAATCGTCAAAGAAAACTTCCCATCAATTCGTGAAGAAGTGACTAAAGACGAGGCACGTGAAATCTTCAAGAACGACCCTTACAAGTTGGAATTGATTGAAGAACACTCAGAAGACGAAGGTGGTTTGACTATCTATCGTCAAGGTGAGTATGTAGACCTTTGCCGTGGCCCACACGTCCCTTCAACAGGCCGCATCCAAATCTTCCACCTTCTCCATGTAGCAGGTGCTTACTGGCGTGGAAATAGCGACAACGCTATGATGCAACGTATCTACGGTACAGCTTGGTTTGACAAAAAAGACTTGAAAAACTACCTCCAAATGCGTGAAGAAGCTAAGGAACGTGATCACCGTAAACTTGGTAAAGAGCTTGATCTCTTCATGATTTCTCAAGAGGTTGGTCAAGGGCTTCCATTCTGGTTGCCAAATGGTGCGACTATTCGTCGTGAGTTGGAACGCTACATCGTTGACAAAGAGCTAGCTTCTGGCTACCAACACGTCTACACTCCACCACTTGCTTCTGTTGAACTTTACAAGACTTCTGGTCACTGGGATCATTATCAAGAAGACATGTTCCCAACTATGGATATGGGTGACGGGGAAGAATTTGTCCTTCGTCCAATGAACTGCCCACACCACATCCAAGTCTTCAAACATCATGTTCACTCATACCGTGAGTTGCCAATCCGTATCGCTGAAATCGGTATGATGCACCGCTACGAAAAATCTGGTTCCCTTACTGGTCTTCAACGTGTGCGTGAAATGTCTCTCAACGACGGTCACCTCTTCGTTACTCCAGAACAAATCCAAGAAGAATTCCAACGCGCCCTTCAATTGATAATCGATGTTTATGAAGACTTCAACTTGACTGAATACCGCTTCCGTCTCTCTCTTCGTGACCCTCAAGATACTCACAAGTACTTTGACAACGATGAGATGTGGGAAAATGCCCAAACCATGCTTCGTGCAGCTCTCGATGAAATGGGTGTTGACTACTTTGAAGCCGAAGGTGAAGCAGCCTTCTACGGACCAAAATTGGATATTCAAGTTAAGACCGCTCTTGGAAAAGAAGAAACTCTTTCTACTATCCAACTTGACTTCTTGCTTCCAGAACGCTTCGATCTCAAATATATCGGAGCTGATGGTGAAGAGCACCGTCCAGTTATGATCCACCGTGGAGTTATCTCAACTATGGAACGCTTCACAGCTATCTTGATTGAGAACTACAAGGGTGCCTTCCCAACATGGCTAGCACCTCACCAAGTAACCCTCATCCCAGTATCTAACGAAAAACACGTGGACTACGCTTGGGAAGTGGCGAAAAAACTCCGTGACCGCGGTGTCCGTGCAGACGTAGATGAGCGCAATGAAAAAATGCAGTTCAAGATCCGTGCTTCACAAACAAGCAAGATTCCTTACCAATTAATCGTTGGGGACAAGGAAATGGAAGACGGAACTGTTAACGTTCGTCGCTATGGCCAAAAAGAAACACAAACTGTCTCAGTTGATGACTTTGTTCAAGCTATCCTTGCTGATATCGCCAACAAATCACGCGTTGAGAAATAAGAGATAAAACCTGGGATAAAATCCTAGCTACCTAAAAAGCAACAACTATTTCAGCTGTTGCTTTTTATATTTTTACTCAATGAAAATCAAAAAGCAAACTAGGAAGCTAGCCGCAAGCTGTACTTGAGTACGGTAAGGCGACGCTGACGTGGTTTGAATTTGATTTTCGAAGAGTATTATTTAATCCGAGCTAGTAGTGATTGACCAAACCACCACACAAGATTTGCTTTCATGAGTTAGATATGGTCAATATCCTCAATCCTTGTCTGCTTCATTTTCTTTTACGAGATCTTTTTGTGAATCCTTTTCAGAGAGTTTTTGATCGATATACTTGTTAATGGTTTCATAAAATTCCTTGGTCGAATCACTGTCTAATTTTGTCGAATTATGAACTTGATTGACTTTCAATTGAACAGATTGAATACCGTAAGAGGCTTGTTTTTGGTGGAGCGTTTCTAATTCTTCTTCTGAAATCGGATCTCCAACAACCGTCAAGACCAACTCATTGTTTCTTGATTTGTAGACTTGATTAATGACCGTGTGATTGGCGAACTCTTTTCCTACAAACTGCTTGATTCCTTCTTTTCGCGCTTGATCTATCGTCAGAGTGACTGCCGAATAGCTAGCCGGAAGAATCAATAATACAATCAAGGATATCAACCCAATTCTCATTTTAATGTTTAGCTCTTTAAATGAACTTAAGGGAGATTTTCTCATCATAATTCTTGTTCCAACAATGTTGATTAGCATGATAAAGACACAGTTGATCAAGAAAAGATAAAGAGCCCCAAATAAAAATCGTACATTTCCATTAGCTAAACCATAGCCTGCAGTACAGATAGGCGGCATCAAAGCTGTAGCAATGGCTACTCCTGGCACGATATTGTTTGCTTCTTTTTTCCTTGAACCGATCACACCAGCAATCCCACCAGCAATAGCAATGAGAACATCCCAAATGGTTGGAGAGGTTCGTGCGATCAACTCGCTACTTGCATAAGACAAGGGAGAAATCCAGAAATACAGAGTCGAGACAAGCAAACTGACCAACACTTGAGTCAATAAAACCTCTAGAGATTGCTTGATTAAACGCGTATCAAAAATAGCTAAACCGAATCCCAGTCCAACAATCGGTGTCATGAGAGGTGAAATTAACATGGCTCCAATAATAACAGCTGTTGAATTCATATTTAGACCGATAGAGGCAATAAAAATTGCACACATCAAAATCGCTGTATCTCTCAATCGAACATGAAGGTCATCGTATAATTTCTCACGGTATTCCCGTGTTGAATAATTGGCAGTCATTTGTCCTCTCCTCTTTCCTTATTTAAATCGGTATAATAATTAATAATAACAGCTGATAAACAGCCAAAAAATATGAGCCCATAAATCGTCAAGAAGACACTGGTAATCCTTCCAATCAAGGTCACAGCTAGGAGATCCCCGTAGCCGACAGTCGTCGAAGTCACAAAAGCATACCAAAGACCGTCTCCGTAATTTGTGATAGCAGGTTCAACTAGGAAAAGCACGCCTCCTGACCCAAAAACAAAGGTCACAAAACTCAGAGCAAACCGAGTAAAACCCGTAACCTGTATAATATGCCATAACATTTTTAAACGTCTCATTTGTTCTCCTTATTCATACTAGCTCCTGACCGAGCCGTTTTTTCCAATAATCAAAGTGAAGATAGGACATGATCTCCATCAGAGAAAGATAGACAAACTGATAGATCTGATTTAAGCTGATTATCAACTGATATTGTTTGAAAAATGACTGGAAGAAAGACCAGATATGACTGTCTTGAATCAGTCCCTTCTTAACATCAGACAGGATATTAGCTAAAGCTCCCAAGGACTGAAACGGTAAATCCTTGACATTTATATAGATCCGGTCCACCACATCATTCAGACTGGTATCTTGGATGGCATGAAATTCTCCAAAGAGAACTCCTGCCGCTCCAAGAGTAGAAACAAATTCCACCAAATAATTTCTGAGGAAATTTTCTCAACCTTTTCCCATAATGTGTTTAGTGCCATCCATAACGATCCCAACCAGAAAAAGGAAAGAAAACAAGCAAAGAAATTTTGCCGTAAATCCCAAAAAGCTTCAAGACTTGGTGTTGTTGGTTTTTCTAACTCTTTTCCTTGAACCGATCACACCAGCAATCCCACCAGCAATAGCAATGAGAACATCCCAAATGGTTGGAGAGGTTCGTGCGATCAACTCGCTACTTGCATAAGACAAGGGAGAAATCCAGAAATACAGAGTCGAGACAAGCAAACTGACCAACACTTGAGTCAATAAAACCTCTAGAGATTGCTTGATTAAACGCGTATCAAAAATAGCTAAACCGAATCCCAGTCCAACAATCGGTGTCATGAGAGGTGAAATTAACATGGCTCCAATAATAACAGCTGTTGAATTCATATTTAGACCGATAGAGGCAATAAAAATTGCACACATCAAAATCGCTGTATCTCTCAATCGAACATGAAGGTCATCGTATAATTTCTCACGGTATTCCCGTGTTGAATAATTTCCGTTCATTGGTTACTCCTTTTATTTTATATAATCTTGTTTCTGCATGGATGATGGTAGAGAGACTTCTGTCCAATCTTACATATTTTTCTTCTCACCTGTTATTCTTTTGAAAATTATCCTTTAAATATCCGTCAGTCCATCCTTAACATTATATCAAAAATTTTACAGTCTTTCTTCGAAGAAATCTATCAATTGAATAGATAGATGAAGCAAGAAATTTTTGTTTCCTTATCCGAAGAAGGAAAAACGGTATCTCCTGAACCTTGATACTATGCGTTTTATTCTTTATAATTTAGCTATTTCAAAATTACAAGTTCTCCATTCTTAATTTCCCAAACTTGGTCAAACTTACTTAATAATTCGTTTTGGCGATGTAAAGTAACAATGACGGCACTTGGTAGTTCCAGAACTCTTTCCAATTCCATTTTAAACTGATTAGTATCCAAGGCAGAGAAAGGTTCGTCTAGGATAAGCAATGGATTTTTACGATTTTTCTCACGATTTAAATACATTCGTTGTTGCTGACCACCTGACAGGGATTGTGGTGGAATTTTTTCAAAATCTTCTTCTCTGAATTTTTCATTGAAACTATTGAATAGCGTTACATTATTTTCATAACTCGAAATAAATGTATGTTCTTGTTGCAGAATCATACCGAATCTTCCCCAAAGATGGTCCAAAACAAGCCCATCTAGCACAATTTGTCCTTCAAAATCTTCATCTGTTCCATTTAAAATGTTGAGAAGACTACTTTTTCCAGACCCATTCTTACCAATAAGCGCAATTTTATCCCCTTTTTGAATCGTAGCGGAAGTAATTATCAATTTTGATTCTCCCAGTTGTTTGGAAATGTTTTTCAAAGTAATCGTATCAAAAGAATGTTGAGGTGCTTGAACTGAAACGGGTCTCCCAACAATGTTTTGAAAACTCTTGATTACAGGCTTTACGGACTCTAACATTTGTAAATCATAAAGGATTTCCTGTATTGGTTCAGAAAAAGCATTAATATATCCGAAACTCGCCACCACCTCAGGAATACCGAGTTGCTGGTGAGATAGAGAGTAGGCTAAATAAATAAACAGAACAAGACTAATGAATTCAAAAGAAACACCTGTCAATAAGATGCCTGTAATTTTTGTCAAACCATACTTAAAATACTTATCCTGCAAATTCTTTAGAGAACTCTTTTGTTGATTCAAAAAATGCGACATAGTTAGTTTATTTACCAAATGATGTCCCATGAGCAAATCCTCCAAAGTTCGATAGTAATCTCCTTGTTTTTTCAAGTAAACCTGTCTACGATTAGCGGTCAACTTCCCAACGATTTTAGGAATTTGAATACTAATTCCAGTGGAAAAGATTAAAATCAGTGATACAATAGGATTAATTGTTCTGCTAATAATGAAAGCGTAAATGATGATACGTAAAATTTGTTTGATAAAACTCATCAATGGAGGAAGGTAATCCTTTTCCAACGAATCTAGGTCATTAGATTGAAAGGAAATATACTCTGCTACTGTTTTCTGCTTGAAATCGTGGTGACTGAGTCCCAGAAGTGAACGAAACCACTCATTTTTCAAAGTAGTCGAAAAGATAATCCCCTGCTTCCAATCAAGTATCATTTGGATATAGTTACAACTCAAATAGCCTGCCACTGACATAGAGTAACCATATAGAGCTACTTGATAATCCCCTTTGATTAATGCCTGCGTGAAATACGGTAACAAAGCTGTGCAGATATTCGATACTACACCAAAAAGAAAATTAAAGAAGAGATACCATCTAATAGTTTTAAGATATGGTAGCATATACGATACTCCTTGCTAATGCGTTTTTTTACATATCTCAGAACAATCTCTACTATTCCTTATTTCAGATAGTGCGATACTCAGACATTGAGTGCAATAATTGTAAATCACACAAGTTCTGCAGTTTTTACTATCATTCAAAATATAATTTGCTATTTTGTAAAATATAGGTCTATCCCATGTTTCTTTGATAGATGTAAAATGAATATTTCCAACACTTCTATTGAAAGTAAGCTTTTCAGTTTTTCTAACGATTTAGGCTATTTCGTGACACACCCACAATCCGTGAAAATTCTGGTTATATCAGATTATGTGATTTTCGTAAGAATTTTATATTGTCTCCAATCATGGTAGTCTCCTTTTACTTGATAAAACTATTATAACATTTAGAAATTAAAAACTGGTTCAAAATCAATAGGATGTGTGTATTCGATACATTCAATAAATTCTTGGAAACAGTTCTACACCAGTTACACAAATCTATATACACCTATCTCATTCAAAATAAAAAGAAAGCTGCAGTTCTTTTAATCCTGTATCAACGATTCATTCTGAAATCGAATAGGAGACATTTCCCAAGTCTACAATTCACTTCATCTCAAATTAATTTTTGTAATTCACCCTTAGTTTATAGATTTTATACTCAACAAAAGTATAAAGCATACAAAACTTCACTTTGAACCAGTATTTATACTATATTCCGTATTAAAAATTCTATTATTGGTTTTGTAAAAAACAGTCTTCAAATATCCTGAAATATAGCAAAAAGAGATTGGGTAAAAACTCATTGTCTCTTCTCAATCAAGGACTAACTTTACTTGAGCAAACTGAATCCGCACTGTCGTTCCTGTACCGACCTCAGACTCGATACGAATCTGGTGCCCCAGTTCTTCAGAAATTTTCTTAGATAGGTAAAGTCCAAGTCCAGATGACTGCTGAGTTAGGCGTCCATTGTAGCCTGAAAATCCACGTTCAAAGACTCGGAGGACATCACTGTTTTTTATCCCGATTCCCGTATCCTTGATACAGAGTTCCTGGCCTTCCATATAAATCTCCAGACCACCTTCCTTGGTGTACTTGAGACTGTTTGAGATGATTTGCTCAATAACCACTAGCAGCCACTTTTTATCCGTCACGATTTCTTTATCAAGGTCATGTAGATTGACATTTAGGCCTTTTTGAATAAAGAAAAGAGCATATTTACGAATTATTTCCTTGACCAAATCCTCAATTTGAACCTGCTTTAAGACCAAATCAGCATGAAAACTTTCTAAACGCAGGTATTGTAAAACTAGATTGGTATAGGAGTCAATCTTGAAAATTTCCTGTTCTAATTGCTGCTTTAATTGGCGGTCATCTACTTCTGCAACTAAGAGTTGACTAGCTGCAATGGGGGTCTTTATCTGATGGACCCACAAGGTATAGTAATCCAGCAAATCCGTTAGTTTTCTTTCTGAATCTGACCTCTGCTGATAGAGTTCCGTCTCACGCGCTTCTAATTTTTCTGCTAAAGCTATTTCCAAAGGAGACTGAGCTTCCCTCTCCCCATAGAGAATTTCCTGGCGATAGACCTGCATTTCCACCAATATGTCCCAAGTGAAAAATAAGATGGTTACAAAGCAACACAGCAGGAAAAAGTAGAGAAAGTAAGTTTCCAAACTGGCAAATAAAAACTGAAAGAGCAAAACTAGAAACGTCAAAGAAAGTAGATAGACAAACAGACGACTACGGGAGCGCAGATAGGCTAGAAAAAATTGTTTCCAATCAAGCATGCTTCAGTCCGTACCCTATCCCTTTCTTGGTCTCGATAAATCCTACCAAACCCTGCTCTTCCAACTTTTTACGCAATCGAGCCACATTGACAGAGAGCGTATTATCATCAATAAAAAAGTCGCTGTTCCAAAGTTCCCGCATGAGGTCGTCACGCGCTACAATATTGCCCGCATGCTCAAACAAAACGCGTAAAATCTGGAATTCATTCTTAGTCAAATTCAAGACTTGCCCTTGATAATGTAAATCCATTGATTTAGTATTGAGGATAACACCAGCATATTCCAGTAAACTCTCGTCACGCCCAAACTCATAGGAACGACGCAACAAGCCCTGAACCTTGGCTAAAAGAACCTGCTGGTCAAAAGGCTTGGTCACAAAGTCATCCGCTCCCATATTAATTGCCATGACAATATCCATAGCCTGGTCTCTCGAAGATAGAAACATGATAGGCACCTTGGAAATCTTGCGGATTTCCTGACACCAGTGATAGCCATTAAACAAGGGCAATCCAATATCCATGAGGACCAGATGAGGTTCCGACTGAACAAAAAGGCTCAAAACTTCCATAAAGTCTTCTACCAGAACCACTTCAAATCCCCATTCAGAGAGCATTTTCCCGACCTGTTGCCGAATAACCTGATCATCTTCTACTAATAAAATCTTGTGCATCTGATTCTCCTTTGCTAATTTTAGGAGTCTTAAATCCTTTAGTATAAATAGAGGGCTTAGTATCTAATACTTTTTTGACATTTCCTTGTCACAACAGCTCAAAAACAGATAGTGAATAACCCCATTGATATCATACCTTATTTTTAGACATAGTGCCAGCACTACCCTTTTATTTTTAATTTTTTCAACCTTCATTTCAGTTCTTTTATCCATCCCCTTAACCAAAATTTATATCTATTCTTCCAAACCTTGAGTGTAGTTAAAACGACACTCTATACTCTTCTAACATTGAAAAGCTCCTTATCGAGTGGTATCCGTAAAAAGTTCTAGCTTTCAGATTGACAATCTGAAAAAGATTTGTTAAGATATGAATGAACAATATTTAATATTCATTCAGAAAAGAGGTGAATCAAATTGGACAAAAAACAGACTTTGAAATCCGCAGCTTATGAAGTTTTTTCAAAAAAAGGATACAAGGCGACAGGAATTTCAGAAATTGCTAGACAAGCTCATATGGCAGTCGGATCTTTTTATAACTATTACGAAAGTAAAGAAGCTATTTTTTTAGATATCTATATTGATGAAAACAACCGTGTTCGCCAAACTATGATCGAAGAACTGGATTGGGAAATTGATATGATTGATCTTATTAGTCAACTCTTTGCTCAATCCAGAGCACTCGTTTCCTCCAATAAAATCCTTGCAGAATGGTACAATCCTGCCATAGCAGATGAGTTGCATAGCTACTATTCCTCAGAAGAAGGAAAAGTCACGAATCCATTTCATCAATTTCTCGTGAAAACCTTTACTCATCGTTTGCAGGCTGAAGGCCATTCTCCAGAAAAAATTCAAGATATTTTACAAGTTTACAACCTATTTTACTACATGGATATGCATATCACAGAAAATGATTTTCCAGATATTAGCAAAACTGTAGAAATACTAGCAACCAACTTCATTAAAGGAATACTGAAATAAAGAAATCTTTTCTTTATTTTTTGGAAATTATTGAATGAAAAAAAATATTATTCATTCATAGAAAATTACTACACTATAGGAGTTAAAAATGAAACGAGGGAAAAAAATGTTCATAATTATTCTAACTACACTTGGAGTGCTCGGCTTTATATCTTGGGGAATCATTACCTATCTTGGACGAAGTCAAACTTTATCGATAAAATCCATTGAAAATCCCAGCGGAGATTTGTATTTAGTTCACATCACAAAACCAAAAAATCAAATATGGAAAGCTGGCTCCTATGCTCAGTTTAAGCTTCCTGACAGCTCGTTTGGTCCAGACAAAAGTCCAGTAAAGGAGGATCAGGCTAGCCGATGGCTAACCCTTGCTTCCACTCCTGATGAGGATGAAATTCTTATTGTAACCCATAATAGTGGTAGCGTGTTTAAGGAAACCTTAACACATTTACCAGCTGGTAGTAAAATTGAGATGAGTTGGCTGGAGTCATCTTTATCTGTTAAAGACAATGACCAAGCACTGGTTTGTTTTGCCTCTGATGTCGGTATTTCTACTCTACGTCCAGTTGTGAAAGAGTGGGCTGGTAAGCGCTCTATCATTCTTAATCATTTAGACAAAGGAGTAAACATTTTTGATAATGAGTTAAAAGAGCTTAGTAAGAATAATCCGAATCTAACTTATAAAACTAGCGAAACCTTTTCTCAAAGCCAAGCATTTTTAAAAAATGCGGTTGTGAAATACGGTAACCAAGCTATTTATCTCTTAACCGGCCAACCTGATGATATAAATGAGATGAAGAATTTCTTAAAAGAGAATGGGATTGACGCCAAACAGATACAAACAAGTATGTTTAGAGGTTTGAAATAAAAGCAAACTGTCTTCTATGTGTCTGAATCATACCATTATAGGTCAGTATGTAGAGAGCTTGTACAAACCAACTAGTAAATTCTATGTGATTGTGATAAGATAAATAAAAAGAAAGGAGTTCTTATGGCCAATATTTTTGACTATCTGAAAGATGTCGCACACGATTCCTTTTACGACTTACCTTTGAATGAATTAGATGTTTTAGCCTTAACAGAAACCACCTATCTCTCCTTTGATAATCTGGTCTCAACAAATCCTAGACGTCTCTTAGACCTAGCACCTCTGGTTCCAAGGGAGCCCAACATGTTGACCAGTAAAAATCGTCTCCAGCTATTAGATGAACTAGCTCAACACAAGCGCTTCAAAAATTGCAAACTCTCCCATTTCATCAACGACATCGACCCTGAACTGCAAAAACAATTTGCGGCTATGACCTACCGCCTCACTCTCGACACCTATCTGATTGTCTTTCGTGGGACAGATGACAGTATCATTGGCTGGAAGGAAGATTTCCACCTAACCTATATGAAGGAAATTCCTGCTCAAAAGCACGCCCTTCGCTATTTAAAGAACTTTCTTGTCCAACATCCTAAGCAAAAGGTCATTCTGGCCGGGCATTCCAAGGGAGGAAATCTAGCCATCTATGCTGCTAGTCAAATTGAGCAAAGCTTACAAAATCAAATCACAGCAGTTTATACCTTTGATGCGCCTGGTCTCCACAAAGAACTGACACAAACCGAGGGCTATCAAAGGATAATGGATAGAACCAAGGTCTTCATCCCTCAAGGATCCATTATCGGTATGATGATGGAAATTCCTAACCGCCAAATCATCGTGCACAGTACTGCCTTAGGTGGTATCGCCCAGCACGATACCTTTAGTTGGCAGATTGAGGACAAGCGCTTCGTCCAACTGGATAAGACCAACAGTGATAGCCAACAAGTCGACACAACCTTCAAGGAGTGGGTGGCCACAGTCCCTGACGAGGAACTCCAGCTCTACTTCGACCTCTTCTTTGGCACCATTCTAGATGCTGGGATTAGCTCCATCAATGACCTGTCTTCCCTAAGAGCTATCGAACATATTCATCATCTCTTTGTCCAAGCACAATCCCTCACTCCAGAAGAAAGGGAAACCATGGGGCGCCTCACTCAATTATTGATTGATACCCGTTACCAAGCCTGGAAAAATAGATAGTACCTTTCAAAAATCAAATGTATATAAAACAAAAGACCTAGAACACAGACTTTCATGTGCATTCTAAGTCTTTTTAAATAAAATCTAACTACCAAATAATCCCTTTGTAGGCTATCAAAATGAGGACTGATAGTAGGACATAAAAGGCAAGGAAAAGCCATTTCATCTTGACACAGAGCGCTAAGTACTCCCGAATAAAGGCAGATGGTATGTAGTAGCCTGCCGTCCTACATCCGAGGCCATCTCCCTTCATATTTAACTTACGCGCATAGGTACTAGTACGAAAAACATGATAGTCATTTGTAACAAAGAGGAATTGAGGTTTGGCTACCAGTTTCTCACCAAGTTCCTTAGAAAAGAGAAGATTCTCGTAGGTAGTCCTTGATTGGTCCTCTAGGATAACAGCTTCTTGGGGAACATCTGTCTCTTCAAGCAGATAGTTTGTAATAGCCTGAGCCTCAGAAATCTTTTCGTCCGCTCCTTGTCCACCGCTGGCAATAATTTTTATGTTAGAATTCTTAGACTTGTAGTAAGCTTCTACCGCCTTATCAATTCTTCTCTTTAGCAAAGGTGTTACCTTTTCTCCGTCTAATAAGCCAGCTCCATGGATAATGATAAAGTCATAGCTTTTCTTTTTAGGAATAAAGAGATACAAGATAGAGTAGAGCATAAAACCCGCAAAGGCAAAGCCAAAAATAAAATAAGAGTAGAAAATGAATACAAATAAAATGTTTAGAAAGTGATTGGTGTAAAATAATTCATTTCTATCGCCCAATCGAAATGAAATCAAGGCAAAAAATACCAAAATGACTATTCCAAGGAGCATGGAGAGATAATTGGCCTTTGAACGTCCCTCTCGCTTCAACAAAATGACCCCATTATAGATTAGAAAGATGCCACTTAGAAAAAGCAAAAAAGGAAGTAAAATAAAGGGAAATATAAAAAAAGCGAAATGAATCTTCTCATACCCATTTTGATAAAAAAGGTAGCCTAGATAAAAATAACTGGAAATGAGGGATAATAAGAATAATACTGGATTCCACAAACTTCTATTATCCTTCCAAAATGACACTATAAATGCCAATACAATTCCTATAACGAGATACATTTCTTCCTCCTTTAATAACTACATTTTATCATAATTATTCAAAGAAAAAAAGAGGGCATCTATCCCTCTCACTCCTTCATCTGACTCTCTGCATCGGCCACAACTTGTTCTAGACTGGTCTGACCAAGTTCAGCCTCCATAGCCAGCTGGATTCTCTCCAATTTTTGATCCAAAACATCATGAATATGAGCTCCAACTGGACAATTTGGATTTGGATTGTCATGGAAACTAAAGAGTTGACCGGTCTTACCAAGACACTCAACCGCTTGATAAACATCTAAAAGACTAATGTCCTTGAGATCCTTAACAATCTCTGTTCCGCCCGTTCCGCGCGCTACTGAAATCAGCTCTGCCTTCTTCAACTGGGACAAGGTCTTTCTGATAATGACAGGATTGACCCCGACACTAGCAGCTAAAAAATCACTGGTCACCTTGCTTTCCTTCCCCTTGAGGGCAATGATTATCAGCATATGAGTCGCAATGGTAAATCTACTTGGAATTTGCATCCTCTTCTCCTTTTTACGAGGCTAGCCTGCCTCTACTCTTCTGTTTCTTTTATTATACCTTTTTCAGTTGTAATGTCAATCGTTACCACTTTTCAACCAGGCATCTAACTCTCTATCGTAGCCCTCTTTCTGGGCCAATTCTCTCAGAAATTCTTGATTGTGAGTATGATGGATCCCATTGACCAGACTTTCATAGTAAACCTCAACATAAGGGAGTTTCAGATCTTTAGCTAGCTGCAATTCAGCTGCCACATCGTAGTACACTCGTCGGAAGTCCATATCTACCAAACCCTTGTCATCAAACTCTAAAATCATATACTGGGCCCGCAAGTCCTTCCGCAACTGAGCATCTAGAAAGAAAGGCTGCCCAATCGAACCCGGATTAACAATCAATTGCCCACCAGTCCCGTAACGAAGCAACTGCTGGTGAATATGACCATATACAGCAATATCACAAGGGGGATTGGTCACCAAACGGTCAAAGTCTTCTTGCGCTCCAGTATGAATCAACTCTCTCCCCCAGTTCTTATCAGGAAGATGGTGGCTAATTCCTACCGTCAAATCACCAAACTGACGATGAATCTGGAGCGGTTGATTGTGGAGCAGTTCAATTTCTTCTAGGGAAATTTCCTCTAAAACATACTGGCACTGGCGCAAGAGATAGCGTTGACTGGGACGAGTACTATCCAATTCCTTGCGGACACCATGCCACAAACTGTCTTCCCAGTTTCCCAAAACTCTAGCCGTAATCGGTAGTTGAGCCAACAAGTCCAAAATCCTTCTACGCCCTGTCCCTGGCATGAGAATGTCTCCCAAAAGCCAGTATTCATCCACTCCTAGCTGCCGAGCATCTGCCAAAACAGCCTCCAAGGCGGTGGTATTTCCATGAATATCTGAAAGAAGAGCTATTTTTGTCATATCCATCTCCTCGTTTTTTCTCTTGCAATAAGTATAACATAAAAAGTCACAGCTAGGGCACTGCACCCCAATAATGGGACAAGAGAAAACGCTCTTATGCAACCAGTTTTCTGTAATCTACAGGAGACTGGTCATTTAATTTCTGTTGAATTCTAGTTTCATTATAAAATATGATGTAATTTTTGACAATATCTGTTATACTATCTTTAGTTAAATTTCTCCACTTATGGAGATAGAAGGTTTCAGATTTGAGAACAGAGTGGAACCATTCGATACAGGCATTATCTGCTGGTGTTCCTTTTCGGGACATGGAGCGGGTGATGCCTTTTTCTGTACAGGCCTGATAGTAGGCTTTTGAAGTGTAGACAGATCCCTGGTCGCTGTGTAAAAGTGCTCCTTGAGGTAGCTCAAGTTGATGAAGTGTGTCGAGCACAAAGTCCATATCTTGGCATTCGGAGATGGTATAAGCTACAATTTCACGATTATAGAGAGCCATGATCGAAGATAGATAAAGTCTACAGTTCCCAAAGTAGAGGTAGGTGATGTCTGTGACAAGCTTCTCCATAGGCTTATCTGCCTGAAAATTACGATCCAGCTTATTGTCTGTTACATGGTAAGGCTTCCCTAATTTAGGTCCCTTCTTGGGACGGACACGACAAAGGCAGCCCTTTTTCTTCATAATACGATAGACCTTCTTGCGATTAACGACGAGGTTATAAACTTTCTTGAGCAAGCGAGTGATGGTTCGATAGCCGTAAATAAAGTGGTTTTCCACGCAGAGTTGTTCGATTTTATCTGCTATTTCGTCTTTTTTCTGAGAATTCTTACACTCCTGTTTCCAGCGATAAAAGGTTGAACGTTTGACTCCGAAACACTCTAAAATAATAGATATAGGGCACATTCTCTTATACTCTTCCACTAGCTTGATAAGACTTACTTTGTCGATTTTCTTATCAAGCTCTGATACTTTTTTAGTAATTCTACCTGTAAACGTAACTGTTCCACTTCAGATAACTGCTTCATCCCTTTACCATAAGTATATTGTTTCCCCACAGGTTGGTGGAAACGGTACAATTCATCATTCTGATACCATTGCCACCAGGTCTTGACCTGACTAACATTTTTGATACCGAGGGTATCCATGATAACCTTATTTGATTTACCTGCCTTCTTCATTTCGATACAGGCTAGCTTAGTTTCTAATGAATATGCTTTTTTAACCATAACAAAACACTCCTGTTTCTAGTTTACCAGATTTCAACAGGAGTGTTTTCTTGTGTCTCACTTTATGGGTGCAGTGCCTAGAGAAATCTAGCTTTTTTTGATATACTAGATAAAGATATTAGACAAGAGGAAACGAATGACCCCGAATAAAGAAGATTATCTAAAATGTATTTATGAAATCGGCATAGACCTGCATAAAATTACCAACAAGGAAATTGCGGCCCGCATGCAAGTCTCTCCCCCTGCCGTAACTGAAATGATTAAACGGATGAAGAGTGAAAATCTCATCCTCAAGGACAAGGAATGTGGCTATCTACTGACTGACCTCGGCCTCAAATTGGTCTCTGAGCTCTATCGTAAGCATCGCTTGATTGAAGTTTTTCTAGTCCATCATTTAGACTATACAAGTGACCAGATTCACGAGGAAGCTGAGGTCTTGGAACATACTGTCTCTGACCTGTTCGTGGAAAGACTGGATAAATTGCTAGGATTTCCCAAGACCTGTCCTCATGGAGGAACTATTCCTGTCAAGGGAGAACTCTTGGTTGAAATCAATAACCTGCCACTAGCTGATATCAAGGAAGCTGGCGCCTACCGCCTGACTCGGGTGCACGATAGTTTTGACATTCTCCATTATCTGGATAAGCACTCACTTCGCATCGGTGATCCGCTCCAAGTCAAGCAGTTTGATGGCTTCAGTAACACCTTTACTATCCTTAGTAAAGACGAGGATTTACAAGTGAATATGGACATTGCCAAACAACTCTATGTCGAGAAAATCAACTAATTTCTCAAGTCCCCCAACCAACCCTGAAAGTTTTATTTTCAGGGTTTTATTTCTATCATTTGATTTTGCTTTCATTTAATTGTAGAATATTTGTAAAAAAAAGAAAGATAGTTTAAACTATGAAAAAATCACTAAAAATTTTTGCTACATCTAAATGGTTTGACCTCTTTGGGGTTGCTTTAGTCGTTGGGATTGCGATTGCATCTGGTTACCTCAACTCCCGCCTCGATAAATTCGTAGACTGGGGACCATGGACAGCTCTTGTACCCTTTGGATTGATTTCCGTAACCAACGTTGGGATTTCCATGTTGTCCACTCGTTTCACGGGGAAATTAAGCAAATGGGGAAATTACTTTGGTATTGTTAATACCATTTTGTCCGGTGCTATTGATTATATCCTTGGAAATAAGGCGGCCATTATCACCTATCCCGTCACCTTCCTCATTTATACCTTTGCTATTAAGAAATGGGAAGCTTCGCAAGAAGGCAGACCCAACCAAATGAGCCAAAAACAGCTAAAATTGGCGGCCATCATCATTTCCATCATCGCCTTCCTCTTTGCCTTTGTGACCAACTATATCGGCTATGGAGGAAAGATGAATCTCCTTGCCTATGTAACAACCATTGCCTTTGCACTCTCACTCATTGCCAATGCTTTTAACGCATTGAAACTAACAACTCAGTGGGGCTTTTGGTTGATTTACAATTTCGTTCAGCTGACAAAAGCTGGTATTCAAGGAAATTTTGCCAATATCGGAAAATACATCTTTTATATCCTCAATGCAATCGGAGCTTTATTTGTCTGGAATGATGAAGAAGTAAGATAATAGAAGAAAACTTAAATAAAAAAACAAGTCGACTTAAGAGAATCTCCCTTCTGCTATTTTTATCATTTTACTTGTAACTCCCATTCTTTTGGAGTAGAATGAAGTTAGATAAAAGAGGGAGGTCTTGTCATGAAAAAACTCTATAGAATCCATTTTATAGCAATTGCAGTCATTGATTTGCTACTATTTGCATTTTTTACCACTAGACCCGAGACAGCTTTAGAATGGCTCTTGCTCTCTGGTTTTATTTTCCTCCTTGCTCAAGGACTCCTGCTATTTCGCTTGGTTGTCCGACTCAAACATCAATTCGCTGAGATTTATCCTAAAATCAATAAAAAGATTCGCTTCTACTATTTAGGGATTCTCTCCATTGATTTTCTATTTTTTGTCCTTTTAACCTTCGTTAGTTCTCAGCGTTTTCTCTCTCTTATGCCAATCATCACTGCTTGCCATTCTACTTTTTATTATATGACAGCTGACCACCTAAGAGAAAACTATCTAGACTTTTACGACAAACACATCTCTTTATGGGAGTGTCTATAAGGAAAAGGAGGTTTTAGCATGAAAAAAATCATCTTCATCAAAACCATTCAACTCCTTGTCATTGATGGAATCATGCTGGCATTCTTGACATTTAAAGAGGGACTTACTTGGGATTGGATTTTGATTTATAGCGGTTGGCTCATTTTCTTTCATCCTGTGCTATTGACCTATCTTTCAAACCAACTTTGTGACCACTTTGGTCAACTCTATTCTCAGATTAGACCGAGATTCTGGCGTTTTGCCTTACAAATCCTTCTATGGGATAGCCTGATCATTCTCTCCTTGCTGTTTTTAAGGGGTATCCCACTTTTCCTTCAGGGAACTCTCCTCATCCTAGGACATCTCATCCCTTCCTATCGCACCTGCCAAAGCCTGAAAAGAGACTTCCCAAAAGCCTATCAAGAACCCATTTCATTTTGGAGTATTTTATGATAGATGAGAAAAACCAAGCCGGCTGGACTTGGTCTTTCTTATCTATTTTTAGTATCAAGGATAATGGTAACTGGTCCGTCATTGACCAGCTCAACCTGCATATCCGCTCCAAAGATCCCTGTCTGAACGGGCACTTCTTGCGCTAATTTTTGATTGAAAGCATCATAGAAATCTGATGCCATATCAGGTTTTGCTGCACCTGTGAAGGCTGGACGATTGCCTTTCTTGGTATCCGCAAAGAGGGTAAACTGAGAAATAGAGAGGATTTCTCCTTCAATATCTTTGACAGACAGGTTCATCTTGCCTTCTGCGTCTGAAAAAATACGCATGTTGACCAGTTTTCTCACGGCATAATCCAAATCTTCCTCTTGGTCCTCTGGTCCAACACCAACCAGCAATAAGAGGCCCTGATTGATTTTTCCCTGAACCTGGCCTTCTATACTCACTTGGGCTTTTGTAACCCGTTGAATAATGATTTTCATAATAGCCTTTCTAGTAAGAGCTAGGACAATTAGCCGTTAGTCCGTTTGACAGAGTAAACTTCTGGCACACTCTTAATCTTGTCCACAACCGTAGTCAGCGTCGAGAGGTTAGCAATGCCAAAGGATACATGGATATTAGCAAATTTCATATCCTTAGTTGGTTGAGCGTTGACCGTTGAGATATTCTTGGTTGTGTTTGAAAGAACTTGCAGTACATCGTTCAACAGTCCTGTACGGTTGAGGCCATAAATATCGATATGGGCCATATACTCCTTATTTGAGTTTGAATACTGGTCTTCCCATTCTACATCTAGAAGACGTTGCTCGTAGTTTTCTTGGGCACGTAGGTTCATACAGTCCACACGGTGAATAGCCACACCACGCCCCTTGGTAATGTAGCCAACAATATCGTCACCAGGAACAGGATTACAACACTTGGCAATCCGCACTAGGAGACCTGAGGCACCTTCAATGACCACTCCACCCTCATGCTTAACCTTGAGGGTTTCTTTGTTCTCAACCTTGATCTCGCCACCTTTGACAAGCTCTTCTGCTTCCGCCTTGGCCTTGGCACGTTCTTCTTCACGGCGTTCCTTTTCAGTCAGACGGTTAAAGACAGTAATAGCACCGATTTCTCCAAAACCAATGGCTGCAAAGAGGGATTCTTCTGTCTTGTAGCTGGTCTTTTGCAGAACTTGGTCCATATGACGCTTGTCCATGAATTTATTGGCCACATAGCCATTTTCTTGGAACTGGGCCATCAACATCTCACGACCCTTGTTGACAGACAATTCCTTGTCTTGGTTTTTAAAGAACTGACGGATCTTGTTGCGGGCCTTGCTGGTCTTGACCATGTTGAGCCAGTCACGGCTAGGTCCAAAGGAGTTGGGGTTGGTGACAATTTCAACCTGATCCCCTGTCTTGAGCTTAGTTGTCAGAGGAACCATACGGCCATTGACCTTGGCACCCGTCGCTTTTTCACCGACTTTTGTATGGATTTCGTAGGCAAAGTCAATCGGTCCTGAATCTTTTGGAAGGGAACGGACAGCTCCATCTGGGGTAAAGACATAAATCTCCTCAGCCAGATAGTTTTCCTTAACTGAATCGACAAATTCCTTGGCATCATCAGCCTGGTCTTGGAGCTCCATCATCTCCTTGATCCAGTTCATCCCAATAGCTGATTCCTTGCTGTTAACCTGCCCCTTAATACCTTTCTTATAAGCCCAGTGGGCCGCAACCCCATACTCAGCCACCTCGTGCATGGCTTTAGTTCGAATCTGGAACTCAATCGGCCCTTTTGGCCCATAAACAGTCGTATGGATAGACTGGTAACCATTGGCTTTGCGGTTAGCGATATAGTCTTTAAAGCGACCTGGCATTGGTTTCCAAAGTTCATGCACATAACCAAGCATGGCATAAACATCACTTTGGGTATCTAAAATACAACGAATGGCAATCAGGTCATAGATTTCCTCAAAACGTTTTCTCTTATCCTGCATTTTGCGGAAAATCGAGTAAATATGCTTGGGACGACCATAAATCTTCCCTTTTAAGTGACGATCTGTCGTATATTCCTCTAATTTTGTGACTACCTCATCCACCAAGGCTTCACGCTCTCTGCGTTTTTCCTTCATCATATGGGTAATCTTGTAAAACTCCGTTGGGTTGAGGTAACGGAAAGACAGGTCTTCCAATTCCCATTTAACACTGGAAATCCCCAAACGGTGAGCAAGTGGTGCATAGATTTCCATGGTTTCTTTGGAAATGCGCTCCTGCTTGTCTTTTCGAAGGTGTTTCAGGGTCCGCATATTGTGCAAGCGGTCAGACAGTTTGACCAAGATAACACGGATGTCCTCAGACATGGCCATGAGCATCTTGCGATGATTTTCAGCCAACTGCTCTTCGTGAGACTTGTACTTGACCTTACCGAGCTTGGTAACTCCATCGACAATCACGCGCACATCAGGACCAAACTCCCTTTCCAAATCGTCCAAGGTCGCATCAGTATCCTCCACCACATCATGCAAGAAACCACAAGCAACCGTTACAGCATCCAGCTTGAGCTTAGCTAAAATACCTGCCACTTGGATAGGGTGAATGATATAAGGCTCACCTGATTTACGATATTGACCACTATGGCATTCAACGGCGTAAATCAAGGCTTTATGTACAAAAGCAACATCCTCTTCCGATAAATATTTCTGTGTTAAAGCGACAACTTCATCGCCTGTTAAATTCACTTCTTTTGGCATCTCTACTCTCCAATTCTTCCTACCATTTTATCACTTTTTTAAGAATATGAAAACTAGAAAAAGAGGATTCTGAAGCTATTCAATTTGTTGGGACGGATGATAGAATAAGATTCAAACTTAAAAAATAAAATTATCTGATTTTCATCTAACTTTTTTGAAATATAGTCTACGCTAAAAGTTAGTGAAATAAAAATCTTTTCTTCTGTTTAAATAAGAAAAGGTTTGATATTTTGGTAATTTTCTGATTTTTTTAGTGTATAATGGTAATAAGAACAGTATTTTACGATAATTACTGAATTTTCATCTCTCTAGAAAGGCAAACAACATGAAATCACACAAAAGACTGACACTTTTAGCCTTGGCTGTTCTTGGCTTATCGAGCCAAGTCGTTTTAGCTGACGATACGAGTCATTCCACTACTGCCCCTATGACTAGTTCAACTAGTAGCTCAATAAATACTTCCACTAGCAATTCTCAAGCTAGTACAGAAACTTCTTCAAGTATAGCTAGTTCAAGTGAGCAAGAAAGCAAACCTTCTCTTTCTAGGGAAACTAAACCCAATCAACCTATACAAACTGGCTGGGTAAAAGAGGGGAACAAGTGGACATTTTATAGTCAAACTGGGGTCAAATT
Source organism: Streptococcus mitis (assembly GCF_023109235.1). Lineage (GTDB taxonomy): Bacteria > Bacillota > Bacilli > Lactobacillales > Streptococcaceae > Streptococcus > Streptococcus mitis_DA. The sequence goes on along the minus strand of NZ_JALDUC010000005.1, from coordinate 54,343 downwards.
TACAGATACTCTCTATGATGGTTATCTCTTTGATAGTCATGGCTATTTGCTTGAAAACAGCTGGTATCAGATGGGAAATAATTGGTACTATATCAATGGTTCAGGTAAATATTTATCCAACCAATGGAGCCAAATCAATGGCAAGTGGTATGCTTTTGATGGCTACGGTAGAATGTTGGCCAATGTCTGGAAAGGCGATTACTACCTCAAATCCAGTGGTGCTATGGCAGATAGGGAATGGGTCTACGACCAAAACTACTCTAGTTGGTTTTACCTCAAATCTGGCGGACGCTATGCCCAAAAACAATGGATTGGTTCCTACTACCTCAAATCTGGTGGCTACATGGCCCACAAGGAATGGATTTATGACCCAGACTATCAAGCTTGGTACTATCTTAAGGATGATGGTGTGTATGTTACAGGAACCTATGCTGTAGATGGTAAAAACCAGCTCTTCCAAGGAAATGGAAAATGGGTTCGTGAATTAGCACAAGGTTTTCAAAAAGGACAATACTCTAAAACCATCTTTCTCGATCCAGGACACGGTGGTAAGGATCGCGGGGCTTATTACTATGGCATAGCTGAAAAAGAATTGAACCTACAAGTTTATCGTAAGCTACGTAAACGACTAGAAGGACTCGGCTATACCGTTCTCACCTCTCGAGATAGTGATATAGACGTTGATTTTATTACCGAGCGTTCTCGTATGGTCAACAAGACCAATGCTGACTTTTTCATTAGCCTTCATTTCAATGCAAAAGGGAATGATACGACCGTTAATCTTGGTATCCAGACCTATTCTTACAAGGATGAACCTGGTTTCCCTAGCAAGATTAACAAGGATTGGCACAACAACCCTGAACGGATGAGTGAAAGTAATCGTCTCGCAGCCGATATCCATTCTTCACTGCTAGCTGAAACTGGAGCTAGGGATGCTGGGCTCTTGCAAGCAACCTTTGCTGTTCTCCGTGAAACAGCTAAACCAGCTGTTTTGTTGGAGATGGGATATATGGATAATCCGGAAGAAAACCAAAAAATCCGCAGCAGTGACTACCAAGATAAACTAGTTGAAGGGATTGTCAAGGGAATCCAAAAATATTATGCTGGTAATTAAAACAGTTTAAGCCTCGAACTAACTCGAGGCTTATTTTTTATCCAAACCATCTTCTTCTTTCTAGACCTATTTCCTTTTCCAGCTTATTCTCCCTAACTGTGCTATACTTAATTTATACTCAATGAAAATCAAAGAGCAAACTAGGAAGCTAGCCGTAGGCTGCTCAAAGCACTGCTTTGAGGTTGCATATAAAGTTGATGCGGTTTGAAGAGATTTTCGAAGAGTATTAGTACATTCTTTGAGATTGGAGTCAATATGAAAATCCATAAAACCGTCAATCCTGTTGCCTATGAAAATACCTATTATCTAGAGGGCGAAAAGCACCTCATCGTTGTCGATCCAGGTAGCCATTGGGACGCTATTCGTCAGACCATCGAGAAAATCAACAAACCGATCTGTGCCATTCTATTGACCCACGCCCATTATGACCATATCATGAGTCTAGACTTGGTGCGCGAGACTTTTGGCAATCCTCCTGTCTATATCGCAGAGAGTGAAGCCAGCTGGCTCTACACTCCTGTCGATAATCTCTCTGGTCTCCCTCGTCACGATGATATGGCAGATGTGGTCACAAAACCTGCAGAACACACCTTTGTCTTTCATGAAGAATACCAACTGGAGGAATTTCGTTTTACCGTTCTACCAACTCCTGGTCACTCTATCGGTGGTGTTTCCCTAGTCTTCCCTGATGCTCACCTAGTCTTGACGGGAGATGCTCTGTTCCGAGAAACCATCGGGCGGACCGACCTTCCAACTGGTAGTATGGAGCAACTCCTTCATAGTATCCAGACCCAACTTTTCACTCTACCAAACTACGATGTCTATCCAGGACATGGTCCAGCTACTACTATCGCTCACGAAAAAACTTTCAATCCTTTTTTCTAATAAGATGATGACAATCGAAATTTAAGTAAACTATCCAGCAAATCTTTCTATTACAAAAGGCATCCAATCAAGGTTTTCACACCTGATTGGATGCCTTTTTTCTGATGACTAGATTTTTTGCCTTACCAAATAATCACGCGGTCTTCTGGTGAACGCCACATACCGTCTCCTTCTTTGACATCATAGGTTGTAAAGAAATCATCGAAGTTTGGTACTTGTACATTGACACGGAGTTTGGCTGGTGCGTGCACATCGACGCTAGCCAAAAGTTTCATAAATTCTGGACGACCTTTCATGCGCCAGATGCGACCGAAATTGTAGAAGAATTCTTCTGCTGAGAAGTCTGGTTCTCTCCTAGCTGCTTCAAGCGCTGCAGCGATTCCTCCCAAGTCAGCCACGTTTTCTGACACAGTCAATTTACCGTTAATGGTTGCTCCATAAGAATCTTGTCCATCAAATTGGTCAATAACTTTTTGTGTTTTCTCCTTGAAGGCAGCATAGTCGCTCTCTGTCCACCAATCCTTGAGGCTACCATTTTCATCAAAGGATGCTCCGTTGGTATCAAAGGCGTGAGAAATTTCATGGGCAATAACCGCCCCGATACCCCCGTAGTTAGCAGAAGATGACTGATGCAAGTCATAGAAAGGTGCTTGTAAAATAGCTGCTGGAAAGACAATCAGGTTCTTCTGTGGATTGTAGTAGGCATTGACCATATGAGCAGGCATGCCCCATTCCTTGTAGTCTACAGGCTGGTTCCACTTACTCCAACTGTGCTTGATTTCCACACGCGCAAAGGCTAGAGCATTGTCAAAAAGACTAGCAGTCTCATCCACTACCTTGTCCTTATAGCGTTCTGGTAATTCTTCTGGGTAACCGATATAAGGCTTGATAACATTGAGTTTGACGATGGCCTTGTCACGAGTTTCAGGAGTCAGCCAGTCATTTTTAGCCAAGCGTTCCTTATAAACATCAATCATAGTTGCCACTTTTTTCTCCACGTCTGCCTTAGCCTCTGGGGAGAATTTTTCATGGGCATACCAGAGACCCAAGGCTTGTTTGAAAGGACCTTGTGCTAGCTGGTAGGCTGCCTTGACCTTGTCTTTGGCTTCTGGAACTCCTGAAAGCGCACGGCTATAGGCACCTGACAAGACACGAATTTCTTCTGTTAAATAGCTGGTTGAGAGATTCACAACACTTAAAATTAAGGTTGCCTTGAGGAGAGGCCAAGCTTCTTCACTATAGAATTGGTCTGCTGCTTGCCAGAAGCGTTCCTCGTCTACAATAACCTTGTCTGGTACTTGTCCAAGAACGGCTTTGAAGAAGTCATCCAGAGGTAAGGCAGGCGCGAATTTTTTGAAATCTTCATAAGCATATGGATGGTAAAGTTTAGCATACTCTGAACTTTCTTCATTAGAAAGCACCACTGCTGCAATTCGGCGGTCCAATTCTAATCTTTTCTCAAGCAAGTCTTCAATTTCTGCATCAGAAAAATCATAAGCCTTGAGGAGATTTGTGCTACTTTCTTTCCAAAGAGTCAAGAGCTCTTCGCGCTGAGGATGGTCTTCTGCATAGTAGGTCGTATCTGGCAGGATCGTGCTTGGAGCACTAGCCCATAGAACATTGATTCTAGCATCCATAAAGTCTGGCGATACACCAAAAGGAAGGAAGTTCGGTTTTCCTGCAAGTTCAAACTCTGCTAGTTTGGCAGTGAAATCTGCAAAAGTCTCCAATTCTTGGAACTCTTTAAGAAGAGGCAAAACAGGTGTGATACCGTCAGCTTCTCTCTTGTCAAAATCACGAACTAGGCGGTGGTATTTGACAAAGTTTGCCAAGATAGCATCCTCAGGCACCTCTTCACCTGCCAACCACTTGTCTGTTGTCGCCAACATCAATTCTTCAATTTCCTGATCTAAATCAACAAAACCTCCCGTTTGAGACTTATCTGCTGGGATTTCAGCTGTCTTCTGCCATTCTCCATTGATTGCATCATAAAAATCATCTTGATAACGTGTCATCTTGTTCTCGCTTTCATTTTTTTAAGTTATTGCTAGCTTAACAAAAATTGCTTGGGAATGCAATTAAAAATGAACTTTCCTTTTCCATCATTTTTCAGTTATTATTTTAATTTTTTCAAAAATTAACTTGACTTAATTTTTTTTTTAATGTATATTAAGAGACAGGAGGAATATAAGTTTATGATACGTATCGAAAACCTCAGTGTCTCCTACAAAGAAACATTGGCACTTAAGGATATTTCACTAGTGCTCCAAGGACCAACAATTACCGGTATCATTGGTCCAAACGGTGCTGGAAAATCAACATTATTAAAAGGGATGCTGGGAATTATCCCACATCAAGGTCAGGCATTTCTCGATGACAAGGAAGTTAAAAAATCCTTACACCGAATTGCCTATGTCGAACAAAAAATCAATATCGACTACAACTTTCCCATCAAGGTCAAGGAATGCGTCTCGCTAGGACTATTTCCCTCTATTCCTCTCTTTCGCAGTTTAAATGCTAAACATTGGAAGAAAGTGCAAGAAGCCCTTGAAATCGTCGGCCTAGCTGACTATGCTGAACGTCAAATCAGTCAACTTTCTGGAGGTCAATTCCAGCGGGTTTTGATTGCCAGATGTTTGGTGCAGGAAGCCGACTATATCCTCTTGGATGAACCCTTTGTTGGGATTGACTCTGTCAGTGAGGAAATCATCATGAATACGCTGAGAGATTTGAAAAAAGCTGGAAAGACGGTTCTCATCGTCCACCACGACCTCAGCAAGGTTCCCCACTACTTCGATCAAGTCTTGCTTGTCAATCGAGAAGTGATTGCCTTTGGTCCAACCAAAGAAACCTTTACCGAAGCCAATCTCAAAGAAGCTTACGGTAATCGACTCTTTTTCAATGGAGGTGACCTATGATTGCAGAATTTATAGATGGATTGCAAAAATTCCATTTCTTACAAAATGCCTTGATAACAGCCATTGTCGTCGGGGTCGTAGCTGGAGCTGTAGGATGTTTCATCATCCTACGCGGGATGTCACTCATGGGAGATGCCATTTCACATGCTGTCTTACCAGGTGTAGCCCTCTCCTTCATTTTGGGCGTTGACTTCTTTATCGGAGCCATTGTCTTTGGATTGCTAGCTGCCATCATCATTACCTACATCAAGGGGAACTCGATTATCAAAAGCGATACCGCCATCGGCATTACCTTTTCTTCTTTCTTAGCCCTCGGTATCATCTTGATTAGTGTCGCTAAAAGTTCAACTGACCTTTTCCATATCCTTTTTGGTAATATCCTAGCCGTCCAAGATACGGATATGTTTATTACTATGGGTGTTGGGGCAGTCATTCTCTTGTTAATCTGGATTTTCTTCAAGCAACTCTTGATAACATCCTTTGATGAACTCTTGGCTAAAGCCATGGGAATGCCTGTCAATTTCTATCACTACCTTCTCATGGTACTCCTGACTCTCGTGTCTGTGACAGCCATGCAAAGTGTCGGAACTATCCTGATTGTAGCCATGCTGATTACCCCAGCGGCAACTGCTTATCTCTATGCTAATAGCCTGAAAAGCATGATTTTCCTTTCCTCAACATTTGGAGCGACAGCTTCAGTTTTGGGGCTCTTTATCGGCTATAGCTTTAACGTTGCAGCAGGTTCTAGTATCGTGCTTACAGCCGCTAGTTTCTTTCTCATTAGCTTCTTTATCGCTCCAAAACAACGATATTTGAAACTGAAAAATAAACATTTGTTAAAATAAGGGGCAAAACCCCAATAAATTGGAGGATCTAATGAAAAAATTAGGTACATTACTCGTTCTCTTTCTTTCCGTCATTGCTCTTGTAGCATGTGCTAGCGGAAAAAAAGATGCAGCTTCTGGTCAAAAACTAAAAGTTGTTGCTACAAACTCAATCATCGCTGATATTACTAAAAATATTGCTGGTGACAAGATTGATCTTCACAGTATCGTTCCTGTTGGTCAAGACCCACACGAATACGAACCACTTCCTGAAGACGTTAAGAAAACATCTCAAGCTGATTTGATTTTCTATAACGGGATCAACCTTGAAACAGGTGGCAATGCTTGGTTTACAAAATTGGTAGAAAATGCCAAGAAAACTGAAAACAAAGACTACTTTGCAGTCAGCGAAGGCGTTGATGTTATCTACCTCGAAGGCCAAAACGAAAAAGGCAAAGAAGACCCACACGCTTGGCTTAACCTTGAAAACGGTATGATTTTTGCTAAAAACATCGCAAAACAATTGAGCGCGAAAGACCCTAGCAACAAGGAATTCTACGAAAAAAATCTCAAAGAATATACTGATAAACTAGACAAACTTGATAAAGAAGCTAAAGAGAAATTTAACAACATCCCTGCTGAGAAAAAACTCATCGTAACCAGCGAAGGATGCTTCAAATACTTCTCTAAAGCCTATGGTGTCCCAAGTGCCTACATCTGGGAAATCAACACTGAAGAAGAAGGAACACCTGACCAAATCAAGACCTTGGTTGAAAAACTTCGCCAAACAAAAACTCCTTCCCTCTTTGTAGAATCAAGTGTGGATGACCGTCCAATGAAAACTGTTTCTCAAGACACAAACATCCCAATCTACGCACAAATCTTTACTGACTCTATCGCAGAACAAGGTAAAGAAGGCGACAGCTACTACAACATGATGAAATACAACCTTGATAAGATTGCTGAAGGATTGGCAAAATAATACTCTTCGAAAATCAAATTCAAACCACGTCAGCGTCGCCTTGCCGTACTCAAGTACAGCCTGTGGCTAGCTTCCTAGTTTGCTCTTTGATTTTCATTGAGTATAAGCCTCTGAAAAACGTCATTCTCACATGAGCTGGCGTTTTTTTCTATGCCCATATTTCCGGTCAAATCATTGGAAAATTCCGACTGTTTCAGCTAAAATGGAAGAAAAAAGATTGGAGTATCCTATGGTAACTTTTCTCGGAAATCCTGTGAGCTTTACAGGTAAACAACTACAAGTCGGCGACAAGGCGCTCGATTTTTCTCTCACTACAACAGACCTTTCTAAAAAATCTCTGGCTGATTTTGATGGCAAGAAAAAAGTCTTGAGTGTCGTGCCTTCTATCGATACAGGTATCTGCTCAACTCAAACGCGTCGCTTTAATGAAGAACTGGCTGGACTGGACAACACGGTCGTCTTGACTGTTTCCATGGACCTACCCTTTGCCCAAAAACGTTGGTGTGGTGCTGAAGGTATTGAAAATGCCATCATGCTTTCAGACTATTTCGACCATTCCTTTGGACGTGATTATGCCCTCTTAATCAATGAGTGGCACCTATTGGCACGCGCAGTCTTTGTCCTTGATACCGACAATACGATTCGCTACGTTGAATACGTGGACAATATCAACTCTGAACCAAACTTCGAAGCCGCAATTGCAGCTGCTAAGGCCCTATAGAAAAAATCCTCTGTCACAAAGAGTTCCTTGCTCTTTGAAACGGAGGATTTTTGTTTACTGATAAATACAAATACAAGTTCAATCGGCTGAAAAACAACTACCTTACTCTACAGATTTCAGAGCTTCAAGCATATCAACCTTTCTCAGATGATAATTGACAAAGAAACCAAGCAAGGTCAAAATGATACTTACTGCTGCCACTGGGATTACATAGACTTCCCAGCCTACCTGCGGATAAAAGAGAATGGTCGCAGGAGAAATCATTTGAATCAAAAATTGGTGTAAATAGAAACCTGAGACCAGACCAAGTACGATTCCCACAAGGGACAGCACAATCGTCTCACGGTAAATGTAGAGAGTGACTTCATTATTATGAAAACCGAGAACCTTGATAGTGGAGAGTTCACGGATTCTCTCAGCTACGTTGATATTGGTTAGATTGTAGAGGATAACAATAGCCAACAGAACCGATACGATGACCAAGATAGTCATAGTCTGATTGAGTGAGCTGGCGACGGAGTCGAAGAGTCGAATGGCTGAAGCATTTTGGACAACGCTGGACACCGCAGATTGATTCATAAGTAAGCCGGCCTGTCTTTCGATACTAGGAGCACTGGTATCCCTTAGCGAGACCAGATAAGTGTTGGCTTGGGGTAGCTGGCCGTAAATTTGCTCATAGCTAGCCTGACTCATATAAATAAAGTGACCAACGTAGTTCTCAGCAATGGCAGCGACCTTTAGCTTCTTACCTTCAATTTCTAGAGTCTGTCCAACCTTGACACCTGCCAACTGGGCTAGTTTAGCTGTGATGACAACTCCATCTTTTAATGTCAACTCTTGCTGATGGTCTTGCAGATGGATAAAGGGAGTCAAATCCTCCTTATCTGTCATCATAATAGTAATGGTTTGAAGACCAGCCTTACCTTTGAAATCCTTGTCTAGCGTCTTAGAATAAATTTTCTGATAGGCTTTGATGTCCTGCCCTTTCAACACTTCTTCTAGATTTACCTTGTCCTGATTGGTCGCACTAGGATTTTCAGAAATAATCATCTGATACTGTTGGATTTGTTGAAACTGTTTAGACGGAACTCCTGCTACGGAAGATTGGATTCCCAAACCTGCAAAAAGCAGAGCTACAGAACCTGCCACACCAAAGATCGTCATCAACATCCGCTGCTTATAACGGAAGATATTGCGAGCTGTTACCTTATGAGTAAAACTGAGACGGCGCCAGATAAAACTGAGACGCTCCATTAAGATTTTAGCTCCTTTAACAGGAGGTTTAGGCAGTAAAAGCTGGGCTGCTTCGTCATGAAGTTCTCTACGAGCTACCAAGTAGGCTGGTAACACACTCGCCAACCAACTCAAGACAAGAGCCAGTAAGCTATAGGTCCAATAGAACTGAATCTGGGTTTCTCCCATCACCATGCTTTTTGTAATGACACTTGAAATCACACCGGCTAGTAAATAATGTCCAAGTATGCTACCTAGAGCTGTTCCGACAGTTCCAGCTACTAGACCGTAGAGGAGAAACTTGGCAATAATATCCTTGCTACGATAACCCAAGGCCTTAAAAATACCTGCATGTGTTCGCTCTTCATCCACAAAACGAGTCATGGTTGTAAAGGTCACCATAGCTGCTACGGCATAAAGCACTACAGGAAAGATATTGCCCACTGCCCGAATACTGGCTGAAGCATTGCTGTACATGAGGTAGCCCTGACCGCCAGGCATGGTCTGACGATTATAGACTTGATACTTGGGCTCAGCCAAATCATCCAATACTTGCTGATGTTTTTCTAATTTTTCCTTTTCTTGAGCTAGATTCTGTTCAGCCTGCTTTAGTTTGTCCTCTTCCTTGCCCAATTCCTGCTTAGCTTGGGTAAGTTGAGAACTAGCTTGCTCTCTCTGGGCTTGAGGAAGCAAGGCTAGTTGACTTTCCTGAGCCTGTAAACGAGCTTGAGCAACTGCTAAACGACGCTTGCCTTCCTGCAAATTAGTCTCAGCCTTATCAAGGGTTTCTTTGCCTTTGTTTAGAGACTCTTGTCCTTCTTTTCTCAAGACTTGTAGACGTGCCTTGCCATTATCAGATAGAACTTGTTCAAGTTCTTCCTGATGTTGCTTGGATTTCTCTTCATAAGCTGCTGAAAAAGCATTTAATCCTGACAAATCTTGATATTTCAAACGAGCTATATTGTAGACTTTCTGATCAAACTGACTAGGTAAAATCACTCCATAGGCTGTCAGAGTCCCACTTCCACTTCCTGCGTAGCCCATATCTCGCTGGGAGAGGATTTCAGCCGAATCCACAAAACCAGTAATGGTATAAGTATGGTCTTTTAAAGAGGAATGACCCTCCTCTTTTTCTTTAAAACTAATCTCCTGTCCCATGCTGTATTGGCCTTGCAAATGAGTGGCCAAAGCGATTTCCTTGTCTGACTGAGGAAGTCGTCCCTCTCTTAGCTGAAAGGTTGAAATTCGCTCTGGTTTGGAGTACAGCCGAATAGCATCCTGGCCATTATCCATAGCCACATCTGTCAAGTAGCCAAATTCAACCTCTGCGCCCTGAGTCTGTTCTAGTTCTTCTTGATCTGCTTGATCCAAACCATAGTTAGACATGACTGCCAAATCCAAGGTTTTAGCAGTTGTTAAATAAGCATTTGCGGTCGCCTCCATATTGGGACTAGTCACTTTGAGACCGACTAAGGCTAAAGACCCCAACATCATCAAGGTCAAGATGGATAAAAAACGCCCCTTGGAGCCTGTGAAGGACTGAATTAAGTCCTTCCAATAAGTTTTTCGCTTGATCATGCTAGTACTCCAAACTGTCAATATCCTGAGGATGCTGGTTGATCACCACATCCTTGACACCGGCATCGTGCATATGAATCACACGATCAGCAATGGGCGCCAAAGCTCCATTATGAGTCACGATGATCACCGTCGTTCCCTTTTGACGAGACATATCTTGGAGAATCTTCAAGACTTGCTTGCCCGTCTGATAATCCAAGGCACCTGTTGGTTCATCACAAAGGAGAATTTTAGGATTTTTGGCTACTGCGCGTGCAATGGAGACTCGCTGTTGCTCCCCTCCAGAAAGCTGGGCTGGAAAGTTATTGAGACGATGAGCCAGACCTACATCTGTCAAGACCTGCTCAGGATTCAAGGCATCTGTCACGATTTCTGAAGCCAACTCCACATTTTCCTTAGCGGTTAGATTGGAAACTAGATTATAAAACTGAAAAACAAAGCCTACATCATTGCGACGGTAATTGGTTCTCTGGTGCGAACTATAGTCTGCAATATTGGCACCATCAATCCAGATTTCCCCCTCATCATTGGTATCCATTCCCCCAAGAAGGTTAAGAACCGTTGACTTGCCTGCACCAGATGCACCTAGAATAATCACCAATTCACCCTTTTCAATCTCAAAATTCACATCGCGATTGGCCACAATCTCCGTGTCCCCAACCTGATAACGCTTGTAACAGTGTTTCATCTCAATATAAGCCATCAGACCCACCCTCTCTCAAACAAATTACTTCCTACTACCATTATAACGCTTTTTCAACTAGTTGGAAACTGCTTACATTCTTAAATCCTTATTAAAAGGCAGTATCAAATTACTGCCTTCTATCACCTTCTTAAAAATAAAATTGAACAAAATCACCTTCTGCTGTCGCCACTGAAATACAATCTTTCCCCATGCATTTCGCTTTTATTTTTTCTTGATTCACTTCAATCACACTTTTTTCAATATCTGGATAAGAGACTCGCAAATCTCCCCCACTTCTTGATAAAATGGTCAACTGTAAGAGTTTTTTATCCGCCCACCTCATGCTAACTTCAAAATGTCCACGTGCCATTAAGCCTGAAACGGAACCTGTTGACCATGCATCGGGTAGGGCGGCTAGAGGTACCAGATAAGCTGTATGAGACTGGAGTAACATTTCTGCCATTCCACTGCTAGCACCAAAATTACCATCTATCTGAAAAGGAGGGTGGCTACACCAAAGATTTGGCAAGGTAGATGACTTTAACTGCTCTGCTAATAATTTATGGGCTCGATTGCCATCTCCTAGACGCGCCCAAAGATTGATCTTATTGGCCTTAGACCAACCTGTGCCGCCATCTCCACGATCATTAAGGCTAGCACGCGCCGCTTCAAGATACTCTTGTACCTTGTAGCTAAAGAGAGTTCCAGGATAGAGTCCCACTAGATGGGAAGTGTGCCGATGCTGAGCCTCCACTTTCTCATTTTGAAAATGCTGCTCTTCCTCCTCATACCACTCCCTGATTCGACTAGATTGAGTGATTTGAAGAGGATTAAGCAAGTCAAACTTCTCCTTGACCTCAGTCAACAAAGCCTCATCCAGTCCCAATTCCTGAGCAGCCTGAATAAAATCATGAAATAACTGCCAAATTAGAGATTGGTCATAGGTATTGCCAATCGAAATCGGCCCATGTTCTGGCGAATAAGACGGAGAAGAGACCCAACGCTGCGCCTGCTGATCCTCATGTAAAAAATCATTCCAAAAACGAACGGTTTCCCTCAACATGGGATAAATTTTCTCCCTGAGATAGTCTTGATCCCTATAAAATGAATAGGCTTCATAAACAGTTTGCATCATCCAAGCATTGGCAGCTGGTGACCACCCCCAGTAATAATCCCAACCAGGTGCCGTCCAGCCAAAAGGAGTCGCTTGAGTATGAACCAGCCAACCATTCTCCTCACCTTTCTGAGAGACGATTCCTGCATACCTTGCAGCCGCTAGACGACCATAGACACGCAAATCATCTATATAGTTGATGACTGGAAAAGCCGTCTCTAGAAGATTAGTAACATAGGCTGGCCAATAATTCATCTGCAGATTGATATTCAGGTGATAGTCCGAATTCCAAGGAGGATTATCGACCGCATTCCAGACTCCCTGTAGGTTAGCTGGTAGAGCATCTGAGCAATCTCTAGAAGAACTAATCAATAAATACCGTCCATACTGGAAGAACAATTCCTCCAAAGCATGCCCCTCTTGTGGCTTATAATTTTTTAGCAAATTATCTGTAGTGGATGTGTCTACATCAGCTCCCAAATCCAATTGAACACGTTGGAATAAGGCTTGGTAATCCTGAATATGCCTTGATTTCAATTGGGCATAGCCCTTTTCTTTAGCTATCTCCACCAAGTCCTTAACCTGTTTCTCTAAATCTATTTTCTTGCGATAATTACTAGCAGGATTTTGGGCAAAATCAGTCTTAGCAGCCAAGAAAAGATTGGCATAACTGGCTCCTGATATCTGAGCCTTATCTGACCAAACTCTAATATCCCCATCTGTTTCCCAAGCTAAACAGCTAGCAAACTGCAGGTCATTGTCCTTAACTCTTCCCTTCATCAAGATATGAGAATCAGTAATATCCAACTTGCATTCCTTGTAATCAGATTTTTCCTCCTCATACTTTCCATCAGAAGCCAAATCACGACTTAGCGACAGTTCTATAGTAAAATCTAGAGTTTCCGCCCCTTCCTTAGTAAAGCGCTGAACCAAGAGATTATCTGGAAAACTCGCAAAAGCTTCACGTTCAAATTTCGTTCCCTTATAGACATAAGAAGTCGTCGCAAGCGCCTTACTGATATTCAGTTGCCTCTGGTAATCCGTAACCTGAGACAAAGTCGTACCTTGCTGACTAAACTCAATGTGAATATCCCCAAAGGATAGATAGGTCCCATATTGACTCGTTTTTGGCCCGATCAGGTGCTGTTCAGCCAGTTCCTTAGCCCGATTGTAATCTCTCTTTTCCAAAGCCTGCCGAATCTCAGCTAAAAAACCATACTGGTCCTGAAGATTTCCACCCTGATAATCGGAACTATCAGGAAGTGGACCACCAGACCAGAGACTTTTTTCATTAAATTGAATCCTCTCAGCCCCTATAATCCCAAATACTTTTGCCCCTAAAGAACCATTGCCTATTGGTAAAGCCTCTTCTTCCCAACCCTTATATGTTGTTGAAGCTGGTCTCTTGTAGGCCAATACATAATCTTGTTTTTTATTCCTTATCATACTACCATACTAACATAAAAAGCCTAGAAATCAATTCTAGACTTACAATTTTTTATTTTCCAAGGTAGTATTCAGAAACTACGTTCAATTTTTCGTCGAATTCGAATACCAATGGTGGGAAGTTAGGGATTTCCACGTCCATGATTTCGTCGTCTGACAAACCTTTGATGTGTTTTACAAGGGCACGGATTGAGTTACCGTGAGCTCCTACGAATACGTTTTTACCATCTTTAAGAGCTGGAGCGATTTTATCTTCCCAGAATGGAAGGGCACGTTCCAAAGTCACTTTCAAGTTTTCAGCATCTGGGATAACTGAGTCGTCAAGTGAAGCGTAACGACGGTCAGTGTGAGCTGAGTGCTCATCATCACGATCCATGTTTGGAGGCAATACATCGTATGAACGACGCCAGATGTGAACTTGCTCATCACCAAATTGTTCAGCAGCTTCAGCTTTGTTTTTACCAGTCAAACCACCGTAGTGACGTTCGTTCAAACGCCATGATTTTTCAACTGGAACCCACAATTGGTCAGAAGCTTCAAGAGCCAAGTTAGTTGTTTTGATCGCACGTTTCAATACTGAAGTATAAGCTTGGTCAAATTCGATACCAGCTTCTTTGATCAATTTACCAGCGTCAATCGCTTGTTGTGTACCTTTTTCAGACAAATCAACATCAGCCCAACCAGTGAAAAGGTTAGCTTTGTTCCATTCAGACTCACCGTGGCGAGCAAAAACCAATTTTACCATTAGATGGATTCTCCTTTAAATTTTCCGAGGTTTCCCCTCGTTTATCTATTCTATTTTACACAATTTTTCACAAAAAAGCTAGTCAAAACCAAAAAGGAAAGGACTGTTTGGCAATCCTTTTCCTTATTTTTTATCCTTCAACTTTGAATTTTTTGAGACTTCCTAAAAATAGTGAACCACCAATAATTGCTAGGATTCCTCCTACCCAGCCAAGGGCTGGAATCAAGCCAACTGCTCCACCTACGATTAATAGGACAGAAGGAGCCGAACCAACACGACTTTCTCCCTTATAGTATACAATCGCAACAATTCCTAAAACCAAAATAGCAATTTTTAAAACGGTTGGAAGTAAAACTCCTGCAACTCCTGCAACTGTTGTAGATGCAGTTAATTCAGGACTCTGTGTAGCTGTTGCTGTGGCAGCTGTACTCACAACTGCTGCTAGTAAAAGAAACGGGGCAATAAGCAAGTAGAGTCCACCTACTAAACCAACAATACCACTATAAAGTGCTAAAGCTTTTGATTTCATAACAAATCTCCTTTTTTATTTTTTCAAGTAAGATTGTATCATATTTGCTAAAAAAAAAAAGCATTTTCTGGAATTATAAAATAAAAACTTGCATAATATGAAATAAATTTAAGCAAATATGTGAAAAGAAATTTCCATTTCACTCTTGCTAATCTCCTTGCTTTTTGTTAGAATGATGTCAAAAAATAAAAAAGGTTAACATTATGCCACAACATCTCTTTAAAGAATTGGCTCAACTGGAACAAGTAGAGGCTCTAGCTCTAGGAGGATCACGGGCCGGACAAGATTTTGACAAAGACTCTGATTATGATGTATATGTCTACCTCAGTGCTCCTCTCTCGCCAGACATACGAAAAGAAATCCTCAGTAAACACTGCTCCTATATGGAAATCGGCAATCAATTTTGGGAATTGGAGGATGATTGTGTTCTCAATAATGGCATAGAGATTGAACTGATTTACCGCTCTCTAGACGAATTTGACAAAACTTTACAGGTCGTAGTTTTAGAGCACCAAGCCCAGAATTCTTACACTACTTGTATGTGGTACAATCTGCTCAACAGCAAGATTCTCTACGATCGAGATGGTCACTATGCTGCCCTCCAGAAAAAGTACAATCTGCCTTATCCAGCTGAGCTCAAAAAGAATATCATCAACAAGCAATTCCTGCTTCTCGACCAAGCTATGCCAGCTTTTTCAAGACAAATCAAAAAAGCTCTCAAACGCCAAGACCTACTCAGCATCAATCACCGTAGTAGCGAGTTTCTCGCCTCTTATTTTGATTTGCTCTTTGCCTTCAATGAGCAGCTCCATCCAGGAGAAAAACGCATGCTCCAGTACGCAAAAAACAATTGCTCTTATCTACCTCAACATTTTGAAGACGATATCCAAGACTATTTTCAAAATCTCTACCAGCTAGATTACCATGAGAAAACAGTCCTAACTTTAGAACAACTCCTATTAAATCTCAAACACTTGATTAATGAATCTATTTAAAATTACAATAAAAGCTCATGAAATCTACTTTTCAGATGATTCATGGGCTTTTTGAATTTCCACAATATGTAACGATATCAAGTTGATTAAAATAAGAGCAGGACAAAAAGGTTTTAACATGATAAAAACGCATCATATCAGGTGTTCAAAACCTTGATACAATGCGCTTTATAGTCTATAAGATTAGTTGTCTTTTCTTCTCAAATTGAGTTTTGCCTAGACTTTTCAACCTTATTTCTCTTCAAATCCTTCTGCTACTGCTTCCGCAAAGTTTTCTTCTACGATGCTTGCACAGTGGTCACAGATGACTGCGTGGTAGCTACGTTCTGCTGTTGTTGGGTCGATACGACGGCAACGGTCACACACATCACCTGCAGCGCGTTCTACTGTGAAGGCTACATCTTCGAAGCTAACAGCAGCTTCTGGAGCTGGTCCTTCTGAGATAGTCAAGTCTGACACGATTAAAAGTTGAGCCACATTGCTGTTTACTGCTTCGAGTAGAGTTTTCACCACTTCATTTGGGTAAACTGTCAAGTGTGCTTCAAGTGATTTACCGATAACTTTGGCATTACGAGCCTCTTCCAAGGCTTTTTGAGCTTGTCCACGGAAGTCCATGAAGGCTGCCCATGTATCCAAGATTTCTTCTTGATTAGCAAAAGTTTGTGCTTCTGGCAATTCTGACAATTGAACGAAGTCTTCTGCTTCAAACTCAAGGTATGACCAGATTTCCTCTGCTGTATGAGGAAGGATTGGTGTCAAGAGTTTGGTGATTTTCACAAGAATGTCATAGAAGACAGTCTGCATTTGACGGCGTTCCAATGATTTGGCACCTTCAATGTAAACAACGTCTTTGGCAAAATCAAGGTAGAAGGCTGACAAGTCAACGTTGATAAAGTTTACCAAGGCCTTGTAGATTGTCAAAAATTCAAAGTTCGCATAGGCATCACGAATGGTATTGACAAGCTGGTTAAAGCGAATCGTCATGTACTTATCAACTGAACGAAGCTCATCGTAAGCTACTGCATCCTCAGCTGGGTTAAAGTCAGATGTATTAGCAATCAAGAAACGAAGAGTGTTACGGATTTTACGGTAAGATTCCGATACTTGGCTAAGGATATCCATTGAGATACGAACGTCATTGCTAGTATCTACACTTGTTACCCAAAGGCGCAAGATTTCAGCACCAAATTGTTTTTCAACATCGCTTGGAGCAATGGTATTTCCAAGAGATTTAGACATCTTCTCATCTTTACCATCAAGGGTAAAACCTTGTGACAAGATTTGTTTGTAAGGTGCTACGCCATGGTTGGCAACAGATGTGATGAGTGATGAGTTGAACCAACCACGGTATTGGTCAGAACCTTCAAGGTAAAGGTCAGCTGGATAAGTCAGATTTGGACGATTTACCAAAACACCATTCCATGATGAACCTGAGTCAAACCATACATCCATAATATCTGTTTCTTTCTTGAACTCCCCATTTGGAGAACCTGGATGTGTAAATCCTTCTGGCAAGAGGTCTTTGGCATCACGTTCCCACCAAATGCTTGAACCATGTACTTCAAAGAGTTGAGCCACATGTTCGATAGTCTCAGCTGTCATGATAGCTGTACCGTCTTCTGCATAGAAGATTGGAAGTGGAACACCCCAAGCACGTTGACGAGAGATAACCCAGTCACCACGGTCACGAATCATATTGTATAGACGTACTTTACCCCATTCTGTATGGAATTTAACTTTATCAATAGCATCCAGGATTTCTTGACGGAATTTTGAAACAGAGGCGAACCACTGTGGTACTGCACGCCAGATAATTGGTTTCTTGGTACGCCAGTCAAATGGGTATGAGTGAGAGATTTCTTCTTGAGCAAGAAGGAGGTTACCAAGTTTTTCAATAACAGTTGGAACTACCTTTTCATAGAATTGACCTTCAAACTCAGGACCAGCATTCTTCATCATGATACCACGCTCGTCAACAGTCACTGCGACTTCAAGACCATTAGCAATACCAACATTGTAGTCGTCTTCACCGAAACCTGGGGCTGTATGGACAATACCTGTACCAGAGTCAGTTGTAACGTGGTCACCAAGGATAACCAATTCATCTACAGCTGTATCCCATGGGTGTTCTGTTACGATGTGGTTGAGTTCTTGACCACGGTAAGTTGCCAAAACTTGAACATCAGCCCAGCCAAATTTCTCAGACAAGCTGGTCAATAATTCTGCAGCAACGACAAACTTACGAGCTTCACCAGCAGGTTGAACTAGAACATAGTCAATATCTGCTCCAACAGTTAAACCACGAGAAGCTGTAATGGTAAATGGAGTAGTTGTCCAGACTACGATATAAGTATCTGTATCTAGAACACCTTTGCCATCTTTTACCTTGTTGGCATAATAAAGGGAAGTTGAAACCAAGTCATGGTATTCAATCTCTGCTTCGGCAAGGGCTGACTCAGATGACCATGACCAGTAAACTGGCTTGGCACCACGGTAGATATAGCCTTTATTAGCCATCTCACCAAATACACGGATTTGGGCTGCTTCATAGTCTGGAGTTAAAGTCACATATAAATTTTCCCAGTCACCTGACATCCCCAAGCGCTTGAAATCATCACGTTGTTTATAAACTTGAGAAAGAGCGTACTCACGGCAAAGTTTCAAGTACTCAACCAAGTCCATTTCTTTACGCTTAACACCTTGCTTTGCCAAAACTTGCTCGATTGGCAGACCATGAGTATCCCAACCTGGGATATAAGGTGCGTTAAAACCTGACATAGACTTAGAACGAACAATGATATCTTTTGAGATATGATTCATGGCATGTCCAACGTGGATATTTCCGTTTGCGTATGGAGGGCCATCATGCAAGACAAAATGCGGTTTCCCTTCATTTAGTTCTTGACGACGTTGGTAAAGTTTTGCATCTTCCCATTCCTTTTGCCAAACTGGCTCTTTAGTCGGAAGACCTGCACGCATTGGGAAAGCTGTTTTCCCAAGATTAAGGGTATCTTTGAGTTTCATGGTATCTCCTTTATAAATAATAACAAATTAAAAACCACGATTGCCAAAAAGGACGAAAATCGTGGTACCACCTTTATTCGGAAAAAGATTTAGTCTTTCTCCCTCTTATCCCGTAACGTGGGAAACGTCAAATCTTACTAGCTTCAGACTTGAGTTTTTGAGAGGATAATCTTATCATTAGAGAATGCAGGACTCACACCATCTCCTGCTCGCTGGAAATATAAGGATAAGATATTGTTCTCACATTATTTCTTATAAAATTGTAACGGATTCTTGCGGTGCTTCAAATCCTGGTTCTGAGTTTACAGCTTCAGTAGCTGGTGTTGGTCCTGAGTAATGGCTTGGAGCTACTTCTGGCTCTTCATACATTGGACCAACTGGATGAACAGGCTCTTCTTCAATTGGAGGACTCACTACAGGAGTTGAATTTTCCACTTCCTGTTTAGCCTGAGCTTCAAATTCAGCCAATTCTTTATTGGCTGCCTCAATACGAGCTTGTAACTCTGCCATTTCTGCTTGAGAGAACTGACGTGTCATATCAATTGATTCTTCCTCAATTGGAGCTGGAATCGGTTCCCCAAGCACTTCGCTAACCACTTCTTTAAAGGCTTCATCACTGGTTTGAAGATAAGTAGCTGTTGGACGAAGAATATCTTCCCAATCTGAAGATTCAACAATAGCCAACTGACTCTCAATTGTAGATTTGAGACGTTGGTGGAAGACACGGCTCTTGTTCTTCAATTCTTCTGTTTCCACAGCAACCTTCTTAGCATTATCAGTTGCTTGACGAAGAATTTCATTTGCCTTGTACTTAGCTTCTTCCAACAAACGTTGTGCATCCTGCTCTGCTTGTTGGATAATATTGTTTGAGCGTTCAGTTGCAGCTTGTTTTACTCGTTCAGCTGTATCTTGTGCAATCAATACAGACTGGCTCAATGAATCTTTCATCTCATCAAAGTAAGACAAACGCTCTTCCAAACTCTTAATATGTAAATCCTTATCATGATTAGAGCGAACCAAATCTTCATAATCACGGACTACAATATCTAAAAATTCATCTACTTCTTCTTGATCAAACCCTCTAAAGCGTGTGCTAAAGGTTTTATCTTTGATTTCTAACGATGTAATTGGCATAATTTTCCTCACTTACTTAATAACAATTGGACCGTTAATTTCTTTTTATCTTTTTTTGTTTGCCCATTATCCCTAACAAGTTTCAATCGACCAAATTTCCTTACACTAATCAAATCACCAACTTGAACTGCATAATCTGATTTTTCAACTAAATGGTAATTGACTTGAACTGCCTGCTTTTCAATTAACTGATTTGCCTGATTTCTAGAGAGCTTGAAGACCCCAGCTAGAAAAACATCTAACCTAGAACTAGCTATACAAATATCTAATTCTTGATAGTCCTCCACTGTATCAATCTTCTCAGTAAAATCCCGTTCTTCTAGACGAACCGGTAGACGAGCAATTTTCGTAATACCGTCTTGAAAAAGGAGCATAAACTGTCGATTAATGATAATCTGTGCTCTCTCTTCATTGACTAAGATATCACCAAATAGCTTTCTATCAATTCCCAGCTGATTTAAAACAGTTCCTAATATTTTTGCATGTGTTAAGCGTTCAAACTTATTAGGATAAACTATTTCTTGCAAGGAAAGTTCAAAATCAGAAAATTCGGGTTCAAAATAATCAGGATACAGGAGTATCCGCACATATTCAGTTTCAAGAAACTGCTGACTGCTCATGTAGGAGATGCCGTTGGTTGATGCTAGAACTTTTAAAATCTTTTCTTGATGGGGATTTACAAAGGGTGTTAAAAAAGGAGAATAAGAATCTTCTACCTTTTTTATCCATTCTACTCCCTTATCAATAAAAGACGAATCATTCTTAGAAAAGTGTTGATAAATCATCTTGTTCATAGAAAGATCACTAAAAGTCGAATCAATTGTTCCCCTAGAAAATGAACTAGTAATACCGCAACCCAAACAGACAAGTCAAGACCAGCAATCTGAAGTGGTAAACGTTGTAAGGGAGCAATTATCGGTTTCACTAAACTAATAATCAATCGTCCCAGACGTGATTCATAAGCATTTGGAAACCAAGACATCAGAGCAAAAATGATTAAAATCAGTGAATAGATATCCACTGCATTTTGAATAAAACGAATGAGAAAGAGCATTATCTCACTCTCGTACGTTTCATGTCAAAGCCAAATTCACCATTTTGTGATTCATCTGGGATTTTGATATCTTCAATATTAACGACAACATCAACTGGTGTCAGTAGGTACATAGTAGATGCTACCTTTTTCATGTTACCAGCCAAAACGTGACGAGCCCCGTCTAGATAATCCAAACAACGACGTGCTTGAACTTCTGTCATATATTGGAAATCAATCAAAATACTTTCGTTACCAGCTAATAAATCAACAATATCTGTGGCATCTTCGTATTTACGTGGATAACGAACATCAATTGTCACCTTATCAGTAGAACGTTGACTTTGCATAGCCAACTCTTGTTGACGGGCATGGAGACGAGTGATGTTTTTATCTTTAGATGGCGTGCTACCAGCTTGTTGAGGCAACTCTTGAACAGAAGGGACTGGAGTCACAATCGGCTCTTCAGCTTTAGGCTGATATGTAGTACCAACATCTTCTCCATCTTCTGTAAAATAATCTATAAATTTATCAAATCTATCTTTTAAAGACATATTTCTTTCCTATTTAAAAAATGCTGTACCAATTCTGACAAAGGTTGAGCCAAATTCAATCGCTTCCTTGTAGTCACGACTCATACCCATACTCAAGTCCGTCATTGGCATATTGGGAATTTGTTTTTCTCTAATTTCTAGTTGCAAATCCTGCGTAGCTTTAAAAATTTCTTTCAACTCATCACTACTAGCTTCAAAAGGAGCCATGGTCATCAAGCCGACATATTCAATTTTATCTAAGGTGGCCAATTCTGGCAAGAGCTCCAGTAGTTCTTCCCTTGAAAAACCATGTTTGCTCTCTTCCCTTGAGATATTTACTTGTAAGAAACACTTAACAACTCGGTCACTTCTTTTTTGAATTTCCTCTGCTAGCTTTAATGAATCCAAAGCATGGAAATAATCAACATACTGAATGACATCTTTGACCTTGCGTCTTTGCAAGGTTCCAATCAAATGCCAGGTAATATTTCTATCTTTTAAAGCTTCATATTTCTCAAGAAATTTATCCACACGATTTTCACCAATATGATGCACACCTAGCGGAAGCAAAGCCTCCGCTGTCGGTACGTCTACATATTTTGTAACAGCAACAACCGAAACAGAATTGGCTTCTCTTCCTGACTGCTGACTTGCATCTTTTACTTGTTGAAAAACACGTTCTGTATTTTCTTTCAAATTCATTTACTTAACGATTTTTGAAAAATGGAGGAGTGTCTAATTCATCCTCATCGTGTAAAGATGGCGCTTCGAAACGTTCAACTGGTGATACCACTGAATCAGTTGGTCGAACAATTGTCTCACGACGCAAGTCCCAATCACCAAATGCTGAAGTTTGAGAAGTTTCTGTGCGACGAGGCGCTGGACTTGGAATTTCTGCAGTTTCAGCCATATCAAACTGACGATTATGATTGTGTGCATGATTAGGACTTGCTTGTTCATGACGGACAGCTTGTCTTGGTGCATGGCCCACAACTTTTTCAACACGATCTTGACGAACACCAGTTGCAACGACTGTCACACGAATTTCATCTTTCATGTTTTCATCGATAGATGTTCCGAGCCAGATGTTCACTCCTTGACCAGCTGCTTGGTTGACAATTTCTGAAGCTTCTTCTGCTTCAATCAAAGTCAAATCAAGACCACCAGTAACGTTGACGATAACATCCTCAGCACCGTCAATAGTTGTTTCAAGAAGTGGTGAGTAGATTGCCTTACGAGCTGCTTCTACCACACGTTCTTCACCACTACCGATACCGATACCCATTAGGGCGTTTCCTTTATTTGCCATAACTGTTTTCACATCGGCAAAGTCAAGATTAATCAAACCAGGATTTGTAATCAAGTCCGTAATCCCTTGAACACCTTGGCGAAGTACGTTATCTGCTTCGCTAAGAGCTTCAAGAAGTGGAGTTTTCTTATCAACAATTTCAAGCAAGTTGTTGTTTGAAATAATCAATAGAGTATCCACATGCTCACGAAGTTGATTGATTCCTTCTACAGCATACTGACCACGTTTGCTTCCTTCAAAACCGAAAGGACGTGTCACAACACCAACTGTAAGAGCACCTAAATCTTTAGCAATGCGGGCAATAACAGGAGCTGCACCAGTACCAGAGCCCCCTCCCATACCTGCAGTAATGAAGACCATATCTGCTCCAGTAATAGCTTGAGTCAAGGCTTCTTCGCTTTCTTCAGCTGCCTTTTGACCAACTTCAGGTCGACCGCCAGCACCCAAACCACGAGTCAATTTAGGGCCTAACTGAATTACAGTCTCAGCTTTTGTACTACTCAAAGCTTGTACATCTGTGTTTGCTGCGATAAATTCTACGCCTGCAACACCTTCGTCAACCATGCGGTTAATGGCGTTACCGCCACCTCCACCAACACCGATTACTTTAATAACTGCACCTTGAGCTGCTGCTGTATCAAATGAAAATGTCATAGTTTATTTTTCCTCTTTTATTCATCAAACATGCTTCCGATTAAGCCACGGAAACGATCTGCGATTTTTGGTTTATTTTGAGAAGATACTTTATCTTCTTTGGGAGCAACTACGTTCGTAGAAGCTGATTGCTCTACCTCAGTATTTTGAACTGGTTGAATAGGGGTAGGTTGTGCTACTTGCGTAACGCGTTGAATCATCCCACCAAAATTAATTGGTTGGTGACGCAAAGTATCCTCACCCTTGACTGCTCTTTGTGCTAATAAATGCACCTCAGTCAATTGACCAGCAAATTCAGACAAGCTAATCACATGAGCGAAGGCAGGATTACGGATTCCAACTTGATTTGGAACGTAAAGTTTGACACCAACGCCAAAGACTTCCTGTGCAAGTTCTACAACACCTGGTAAAATAGCATTTCCACCAATCAGAACAATCCCACCTGGAAGATCCAACAAATGTCTTCTTTCCAACTCTTGTTTGATTTGTTCAAAAATGTGCTTAATGCGGGCTGAAATAATCTCTGCTAGGTAGCTTTCTGTAACTTCTACAGGCTCTACTTCACCAATTACTTCAACTTGGAAGGTTTCATTGCTTGCAAGTGAAGGGTAGGCTTCACCATAGTTTAATTTCAATCCTTCAGCTAATTTCTGTGAAGTCTTCAAGACTTTAGAGATATCTTTTGTGACATAATCTCCACCTTCTTGAAGAATATTTGTAAACTGGAGTTCTTGGTTACGGATTGTAGCAACAGTTGTTTGACCTGCTCCCATATCAATCACAGTAGCTCCAAATTCACGTTCTCCTTCGTTCAAGACTGAACGAACCAAAGCCAATGGTGAAATAATAATATTTTCAACTTGAACACCTGAGCGCTCAACTGTCTTGCGTAAATTGTGAAGAATAGTACGTGGACCTGTGTAAAGCAAACCACGCATTTCAAGACGAACCCCCATCATACCACGTGGGTCACGAATACCTTGGAAACCATCTACGATAAATTCTTCTGGAATAAAAGTAATGACTTCACGATCTGGTGTCATACTCTTTGTCAAGGCTGATTTAACAACATTTTCAACATCTTGATCTGTAATTTCTTTTGTATCAGATGTAACTGGAATCATACCTTGAGTTGGTTCTACCTGCAAAAGATTTCCAGGCAAACCAACATTCACTGATTTGATTGAAATGCCAGCTTTCTCTTCTGCTTGGGAAATAGCTGACTTGATAGCAGTTGCTGCTGCTTCAATGTCAACGATAATCCCATCCTTTACACCTTTACTCTTGGCATTACTTACACCAATTACGTTTAGTTCACCATTTCTATGCTCGGCAACCAATACTTTAATCGAATTAGTTCCGATATCTAAGCCTGTAAAAAAACCATCTCTAGCCATTACATCGCATCCTCTCTCTTCCAAGTTTCAAACTTCTATTCAATATAGCTAAAATAGGGCATAGCTATTCACAGAATATTATAACACAAAAAATCCAATCGTGCTTAGTTTTTCCTAAATTTACTTACCATTTTTTCACATTCGCTCATCAAATTTTTTTATTTTCCAAACAAGTTATAAAAAATCAGATTTATGAAAAAAAGAAAGCTCATTTCTAAGCTTTCTTTGCAATCATTTTTTCTGCTTCTTGTTCTAAAAATAGTTCCAAGATTTTCTTTGTTAACGTAATCGCTGCTGATAAGGCCAGGGAAACGATTAAATAATTAGCTACTAAGCCATGGTCTCCAACCAATGGTGGTTTTGTCAAGAATCCGTAATCTCCACCTGTTACTAAATTGACCACAAAAATCAAGGCATTTAGTGCAAAGGTCATGAGAAAAATTCCCTTCACATCCAGCAATCGCGCGTTATACTGTCTCAATAGATAAACTAAAGAGTTCCCCAAGAGAGCTAAGTGGCCAAAGATAAAGGATAAAATCGTAATATGTGGGAAAGGATAGGCATCTGACACTGGATAAACAAAGGCTGCTAATGTCCCAAATGTTCCTAGTAATGCAAAATACTGCCTATATTTGGACTGACCAGGTAGCAAGAGCACCACAAACATAGCCATACGACAATGGTAAAAGGGTAAACTTTCTGACAGAGGCATATGATTGACCCCATACCAACCATAAAGAAGGATTAACTGAACGGCCTGCAAGATTTGGAAAAATCGTTGGTAAGCCTTCTTTTCACGATAACGATAGGCTGTATAAAAGGTCAAAGCCAAGAGTGTAAATATACTGACATACCAAAAAAGGTCAAATTTGGGTGGCTCTGTTGCTTGGGTCGTAAAGAAAATATCCCATAAATTCATCTAGTCTTCCTCATGATTCAAAATTTTCCTGCATATTATTATACCATGCTATTTGTCAAAAATGGATTTAGAAATACGTAAATGTTTGACAAAATCACTTTGCTTCATTTTCTAAACTTTCTAACAACTTGGCTAGATTCATAGAGTTAGAGCCTTTGAGTAGGATTTGGTCATTGACTCCAAGGCTTTCTTTGACCTGCTTAACTAGGTCTTCAAATTGGTCTTGGTCTTCTGTTTTCTTGAAGTAGTAAACGTGGCCGATTGGGAACATTTGACTGGCCAGTTGAGCCAATTCAGCAATGTCTTCTCCGTAGAAAATCACGGTATCAAGCACATCTGGTGAGAGGCTCAAAATCATCTGGTTATGGAGCTGAACAGACTGGTCACCGAGTTCCTTCATGTCCGCTAAGACAGCGATTTTTTTGCCACCTTCGTTGGCTGGAATAGCCGAAAAAGTCTCTAAAATCAACTTCATAGCAGTTGGATTGGCATTATACACATCTGATAGAATATCTGCACCATTGGCTGCTTTCTTCCACTCAGTACGGTTACGCGTCAATTCAAGATTTTGGAAGGCCTGACGAATTTGCTCCTCTGAAACTCCTTCTTGTAGGGCAACATAGGATGCAATCATGGCATTAGTAGCATTGTACTTACCAGTCACTGGCAAATCAAGGGCTTGTTCCAAGAAATTAGCCTTAAATGTCAGACTATCCTTGCGCTCAATCAAGTCTGTAATTTCCAACTCTGCTCCTTGGCCAAAACGAACTACCTTTTTGTCAGTTGGCAAGTAGTCCTCTACAATCGGATCTGCTGGTGCCAAGAGCAAGGAATTCGAAGACATCCCGTCTGCAATTTGCATTTTTCCTTTAGCAATCTCCGAACGGTCTTTGAAAAAGGCCAAATGGGCTTCGCCAACCAAGGTCACGATGGCTGTTTTTGGATGAGCCAATTCAGACAAGAGATGGATATCTCCCAAGTGATCCTGCCCCATCTCCAAGACCAACTTTTCTGTTCCTTCAGGCATATGGAGAACTGTGTATGGAAGACCAATCTCATTATTGTAGTTACCTTGTGTTTTGTAGGTCTTGTAGGTTGTTGATAGCAAGTGCGCTAACATATCCTTGGTCGTTGTTTTACCATTTGAACCCGTAACCGCAAAGACATCAACAGCTGTTTTTTCAAGATAGTAGGCTGCTAGTTGCTGAAAGGCAGTCAGAACATCATCTACTAGAATGTAGGGATGATTTGCGACCTTTTTCTCAGACAGGGTTACTACTGCACCATTTTCAAAGGCTGTTTCGATAAAGTCATGGCCATCACGCGCACCTTTGAGGGGCACAAATAAATCTCCTGTCGCAATCAAACGACTGTCAAACTCAGCCTTTTCTAACTGAGCATCTGCAAAAAGACTGACATTATTTTTAGCTCCGACAACTTGAGCCACTTCATGGATTGTTAATTTCATTTCTACTCCTTTAAAAAGGGTCGAAGCTCGAGAACTCTAGTCACCTTTCAGTGATGGTTCTGGCTTCTACCCTCTCTTTCATTTTATAGCAAATGCGCTTCGCGCTTGTCAAAACTTTCCTTAGCAAGGTCAACCAAATGCTCGATTAGGTCTGGGTAGCTAATTCCCATATTGTCCCAAAGTAGTGGGTACATAGACCACTGGGTGAAACCTGGCATGGTATTAAGCTCGTTTAGGAAAATCTCTCCCTTATCTGTATAGAAGAAATCGCAACGAGAGAGACCTAGTCCACCAATCGCACGGAAGGCCGTTTCTGCATTTTGACGCATAACAGCTACCACATCATCACTGATCTTGGCTGGAATATCCATAGTAATCTTGTTGTCAATATACTTGGCATCGTAGTCATAAAAGGCAACATCCTTGACTACTTCTCCTGGTAGCGTACTCTTGACATCGTAGTTGCCCAAGAGACCAACCTCGATTTCACGAGCATTTACCCCTTGCTCTACCAAGACACGGCTGTCATATTGGAAGGCAAGTTTCAAGGCTTGACGAAGTTCCTCTTGATTTTCAGACTTAGAAATACCGACACTAGAACCCATGTTAGATGGTTTTGTGAAAACTGGATAAGTCAATTTTTCTTCAACTTCAGCAATTTTAGCAGTCATATCATCACCTTCGACAATGGCCACATAAGGAACTTGGGCAATCCCGACAGATTCTAAGACACGCTTAGTGGTGATTTTATCCATGGCAAGACTAGATGACAATGTGTTACAACCAACATAAGGCATTTTCAAAACTTCGAGGAAGCCTTGAACAGAGCCATCTTCTCCCATCGGACCATGGAGGACTGGGAAGACCACTGCCCCCTCTTCGTAGATGGCACTTGGTGCAACTTTCTTATCCCAATCAATGGTTTCATTGGTCATGAGACGGTCCTCTTGACCTGGAGTCTGGCTAAATTCTTGCGTTTTAATAAAGTCACCTGACTGGCTGATGAAGAAAGTCTTGACTATGAAACGGTCGTAGTTGACCGCACGCATCACACTCTCAGCTGAAAGAACAGAGACTTCACGCTCTGCACTACGTCCACCGTATAAAAGAATAATCGTTTGTTTCATATTACTTGTCCTAATTCTAATAGAATGCTCGTTCTTTAGTATATCATATTTGCTTCTTTTTTGAAACTTGAACCTGATACTGGTCTTCAATAAATCTAAAAAGAGACCGATAAAATAACTGTCGGTCTCCGTGATTTTTGTATAAATGAATTGAGTTTGTTAATTTGTCTAGACTTACAGCTCTGTCCGATTTTCAATGGCTCGTAAGAGCGTCACTTCGTCCGCATACTCGATATCTGCCCCCACAGCAAGACCTCGTGCTAGACGCGTAACCTTGATACCAGCTGGCTTGAGCAAACGTGAAAGATACATGGATGTCGCTTCACCATCTGCTGTAGCATTTGTTGCTACGATTACCTCTGAAACTTCACTATCCATAAGACGAGTCATGAGGCTCTTGAGATTGATATCATCTGGACTAATACCATTCATGGGAGAAATGAGTCCATGCAGGACATGATAGAGTCCATGGTATTCTTGGATATTCTCCATGGCTGCCACATCGCGACTATCTTCGAGAACTAAAATCGTTGTCTGGTCACGAGTCGGATCGGTACAGATAGAGCAAGGATCGTCATCAGTCAGGCGACCGCAGATGGAACAGTAGGTCAGCTCTCTCTTAGCAGAAAGGAGATTTTTAGCAAATTCATTGACATCGTCATCAGACATTCCAATAGTATAGAAGGCCAGACGTGTAGCCGTCTTAATCCCGATACCCGGTAACTTAGAATAACTGTCAATTAGCTTAGCAATAGGTGTTGGATAAAGCATCTGTTCCTTTCTAATTCATTGGATGATGTTGGTTATAGAGGTTGATAATATCGCGCGCAATGGAAGGTCCGACACCATTTGTAAGGTTGGTGTTATGAGGGAAGACAACAGCTACAGCGATTTGAGGATTATCTGATGGGGCATAGGCCACGGCGTTGGTGTTGTCGGCTTTTTGACCTCCCGCAACATAACTTTCGGCGGTACCTGTTTTCCCACTAATGGATACAGCTGCACCATTGGAAAAGGCACGACCTGTCGTCAGAGCACTCCCACCATGTGAAACTTGATAAAATCCTTGTTGGAGGATGGAAACATCAGACTCAGAAATATTAATTTTATTCATTTCCTTGGTATCAATAGATTGGATTACGTTCCCTAAGCCACCTTGTTCGTTGTTTCCATAAATCCCCTCGACAATGTGGGGGGCAATCCGAACACCGTTGTTGGCAATAGTTCCAACGTACTGGGCTAATTGCATAGGGGTGTAGTTATCAAACTGGCCAAAGGCATTGGTAATGTAATTGGCAAAGTCATATTCCTTAGGGATAAATCCTGTAGATTCATCCGGAAGATCAATACCCGTTGAAGCTCCAAGACCATATTCAGCAAATGTCGCACGAAGTTTCCCCATAGCTGATTCCAAATTGCTGGTTCCAACAAACATATTAGGTTGATAAGTTTGACCCATAATGCCCAAAGCCGTTTGAACCATATAGGTATTAGAAGAATACTCCAAGGCTTCCACAGCTGTAATCGGGAATGAACCGTAGGCTTGAGTATACCAAGAATTAATCGGAGCTGAACCTTGGAAAACAATCGGTTGGTCTGTCAAGGTCTGATTCCCTGATAAGACTCCATTCTCCCAACCAGAGCTGATGGTCGCCGCCTTGACAACAGAACCCGGGACAAAGACATTGGTTACTGTTCCCAAGGAATCAGGTGTTAAATCTCCCGTTTTCAAGTCATGTTTTAGCCCTGACATAGACAAAACCGCACCTGTTTTTGGGTTAAGGGCGACTGCATACACACCTTCTGAATACTTGGCTCCTCCATTTCCCAGTTCGGAATTGAAATAACTCTTAAGCAGATTGTCCACGCTATCTTGGAAGGCCAAATCAATAGTCAGTTTAATATTATTCCCTTTGGTACCATCTTCGATATTTTCGACACTTTCCATGTTACCGTACTTATCTAGATGGATTTCCTTAACTGAGCGTTTTCCTTGCAAGGTTCCTTCATATTGTTTTTCTAGATAAGAAGTCCCAACACGATCATTTAAAGAATAACCCTTTTTGATATAAGCATCTGCTTCTTCAGCTGGTAGACCAGCTTTTTCACTGGATACACTTCCTACTATAGACGAAAGAGAAGTCTCTAGGACCTTTCGATCCCACGAAGTTGAAATACTGATCCCAGGTAAATTCTTAGAAGCTGAAGCAATCAAGGCAATCTGTGTATCTGTCAAAGAATCTGTCGCAATGGTGCCTGTCGCAAAATTTCCAACTGCATTGAGTTGGCTAAAGAGGTAAATTTCTTTCTTTTCGTCATCCGAGTAGGCCAATTGGCTTGGATCGATACTTTCAACAGTATTATTGTAAAGCTCGGATTCAGATAATTGATTGCCATCAGAATCAAATCGCTTCTCACGTGGTAAACTTTCCACTGCTTTCTTATAGACATCTTGATCTGCTAGGTAATAGTCCGCCAACTGTCGATCAGTCAATGTTGGAGAAGTAACTCCCACATAGGCCAGCAACTTCTTGGCTGTTTCTTTTAAATCTGCAGCCGTCATTTTGTTGTTTCGAGTAAAGGAAACAACTTGTTTCACAGTATTTTCAACCAAAGGCTTGCCGCTAGCATCATAAATTTCGCCCCGAGCCGAACTAGTGGTCACCTTTGTTTTACTGGCAGATGCTAATTTTGTCTCATAAAAATCCTTGTTCAAAACCTGCATATAAAGCAGGCGACCAATAATGGCCATAAAGAGCAAAATGACAATTGAAAACAATAAATTAAGCCGAATCGGAATCGAATGGCTATCAAATTTTCTCATACAAATCAGTCTCATTTCTATTTAAAATCTTACTCTTCATTGTACCACAATTTGAGCAGAAAATTATGGAAAAGAAAGAAGCTTTTTTCGTTTTTACGGCAAGATACGTTTTTATTTATTCATCCCTATATTATATGTTATAATGAATGTAAAAGTTCAATAATCTAGTCTTTTTCCAACACGACTCATTTAAAGGAGCCTTCCCTATGGACAAACCAGATATCGCAACTGTCATTGATTCACATTTTGAAGAAATGACAGACCTAGAGCAAGAAATCGCTCGCTATTTTTTGCAAGCTGAAACGATTACAGATGATTTATCTTCTCAACAAGTCACTCAAAAATTACATATCTCTCAGGCTGCACTAACTCGCTTTGCTAAAAAGTGTGGTTTTACAGGTTATCGAGAATTTATTTTCCAATACCAACATCAGGCAGAAAATCAAACTAAACAAGTCTCCAAGCACAGTCCACTGACCAAACGAGTCCTCAGAAGTTATAGTAATATGAGGGAACAAACACAGGACTTGATTGACGAAGTACAACTAGAAGGAATTGCCCAGCTAATCGAAGATGCTGAGCGTGTCTACTTCTTCGGAACAGGCAGTTCTGGCCTCGTAGCTCGTGAAATGAAATTACGCTTCATGCGTCTAGGTGTAGTCTGCGAGGCCTTGACTGACCAAGACGGCTTTGCTTGGACAACCAGTATTATGGATGAGAATTGTCTCGTACTCGGTTTCTCACTGTCTGGTACAACTCCTTCTATTTTAGATAGTCTATTAGACGCTAAGGAGATGGGGGCAAAGACTGTACTTTTTACAAGTGTTCCCAATAAAGATAGTCAAGCCTACACAGAGACTGTTCTTGTAGCCACCCACAGCCAATCTTCCTACATTCAACGGATATCCGCTCAACTTCCTATGCTCTTCTTTATCGATTTGATTTATGCCTACTTTTTGGAAATCAATCGTGAAAGCAAGGAGAAAATCTTTAATAGCTACTGGGAAAATAAAAAACTCAACGGCTATCGTAGACAAAAACGTGTAAGAAAATCCTAGCTTGGCTAAGCCAAACTAGGATTTTTATTCATCACCAAACATACCTCTTCTAGATTATGAATTAGTCGTATCTTGATTTAGTCTTAAATAATTTCATATAATCACTTTTTGAAGGGAGTAAATAAGAAAGCCTGACGGTATCCTCAACAATTGTATATAATACGATGTAATCCTTACTCAAGGTCAATCCTCGCGTTTGATAGTGAGGATCTAATTTTTTACCAAATTTTTCATCGGCATCAAATCCAGCTTGGGGGAAAATTTCTAGCCGATTAATATCTTTTCTAATATTGGCTACTTTTCGTCTCGCAGCCTCTACAGAACCGATTTCCTCTGCTATATACTGATATATTTTATCCAGACTATCAATCACTCTAGGAGAATACAAAATCCTATATCTTTTATAATCCATAGCGTGTCACGACATCCTCATCTGTCAAGTAATTTCCAGCCTCAATCTTGGCATAACTTTCTTGAACTTCTGCTTGTAATTGTCTAAACAAATACTCCTTCTCTAATTCCTCTTCACTCAGTAAATCTACTTCATTTGTTACGGCAACATTCTTTAAAAATAATCTGAGTGCCGATGAAAGAGAGAGATTTTGTTCTTTTAACACTTCCATGGCATCATTTACTAATTCTCTATTAGCTTGGAAGGTCACAATTTTACTTGAATTTGCTATAGCCATTTTATATAACTCCTTTATATATTTTATTTATTATCTCACAATTATAAAGAAAGTCAAGGGAACTTGATTAGAAAATCCTAGTTTGGTTGAACCAAACTAGGATTGTTTTGTCTTGAAATGATAATAAGCACCCAACATACCTGCTGTATTTTGGTGATGGGCAAATTCTAATCTCGTCTTATCAGCCAGACTTGGTACCAAAGCATCTTTCAAAGCTTTTCGAATTTTAGGTTTGAGGATAGCCTCTTGCCCCATGATACCGCCACCGAGAATGACCACTTCTGGATTAGCAACGTAGCAAATATTTGCCAGACCTTTTCCTAGATAGTCTACCATGCGGTCAATACCAGCCATACAAATCTTGTTACCTTCAGTGGCTTCCTTAAAAATCCGACGACCATTCCACTGATCAACTGGATCTCCATGACCTGCTGCTACATACTCCACCAAGGCTGTTGTAGAAGCCAAATCTTGGAATGCTCCATCCTGCATATGCATATAACCAACTTCACAGGCCGAATTGCTAAATCCATGGAAGACTTTCCCATCCATAATCAAACAACCACCGATACCGGTTCCAATAGTCAAGCAAAGTGTCACACTCGCTCCCTTGCCTGAACCAGATACTGCTTCAGCCAGACCAGCACAGTTGACATCATTTTCAATCTCACAAGGAATCGCAAAGCTAGTTTCGATTTCCTTTTTGAACTGGGTGCCTGCGTAGTTAGGGATTTGAGGTCCAGCATAGAAAATCTCACCCTTGTCTGGATCCACCATCCCAGCAGAAGAAATAGCAACTCCTGCTACTGGGCCTTTTTCTAAATAGCTGGCTACGATATCTTTGGTCTTTTGTAAGATATGAGGTCCACCCTTATGCGCCTCTGTTGGCATTTCATGCGATTCAACAAGTTGGCCTTCTTGGTCGATCAAACCATATTTGATATTTGTTCCACCGATATCAATTGCAACGTAGTGTGTCATAAATACCTCCTTATGGATTAGAGGAAGCGCTCCTTGGTTTCACGAATCAAGGCTGCAGCTGCTTCTACAACTGGACGATCTTCTTCAGTCACTGGTGTCAATGGTGAACGAACAGAACCAATATTCAAGCCTTCATTGATCTTCAAGACTTCTTTAATGACACCATACATATTTCCATGTGCAGAAGTGAGTTTACCAATGATAGCGTTGATAGCATACTGCAATTCACGCGCTGTTTCCAAGTCTTTGTCAGCAATCAACTGATTGAGTTTCAAGAAGAGTTCTGGCATCGCACCATATGTACCACCGATACCAGCTTTAGCTCCCATGAGACGACCACCTAAGAACTGTTCATCTGGACCGTTGAAGACGATATGGTCTTCTCCACCAAGGCTCACAAAGGTTTGAATATCTTGAACTGGCATAGAAGAGTTCTTCACACCGATAACACGTGGATTCTTCAACATTTCTGTGTAAAGGCTTGGCGTCAAAGCAACCCCTGCCAATTGAGGAATGTTGTAAATCACGTAGTCTGTATTTGGAGCCGCAGAACTGATATCATTCCAGTATTTGGCAACTGAGTATTCTGGCAAGCGGAAGTAAATCGGTGGAATCGTTGCAATGGCATCTACACCCAAGCTTTCTGCGTGGCGAGCAAGTTCCATACTATCTTTAGTATTATTGCAAGCAACGTGGGCAATAATGGTCAATTTACCTTTGGCAACTGCCATCACTTCTTCCAAAATCAACTTGCGGTCTTCAACACTTTGGTAGATACATTCACCAGAAGAACCATTGACATAAAGACCTTGAACACCTTTATCAATGAAGTATTGAACCAAGGCACGCGTACGCTCTGGACTTACTTCTCCTTGATCACCATAACATGCGTAGAAGGCTGGAATGACACCTTCGTATTTTTTTAAATCTGACATAGATTTTCTCCTAACTTATTTCCGAAACGAGGGGAGAAAATAAATTTTTCATCCCCTTTACATTATGTTTATTTTACAATTTCTGACAATTTTACTTTGCGATCTTCAAACATAGACTGGGTACAAGCATCTGCAGTAGCAATTGCTTCTAGAGCAGCTTCACCTGTCAATAGTTTTGCAAATTCTTCTGATACTGGAGCTCCTTGCATAATCTCATGCAGATATCGCATTTCTTTGTCGATCACAGATGATAGCCATAATGGAGTACGTTTACCTGGTTTACCATAAGCAATTGCTCCGTCCATCTCTGTACTATGATAGATGCGAGTACGATCATCATCTTCTTCTTGTGATTCATGAATCAAGAAATAGCTTTCTTGTCCATCTAGCTTAAGAGTTCCTTTACAGTTGAATAAGTCTAAGCGGATAGCACCTTTCGTTCCTTGAATCAAAACATAATGTTCACCCCAACGATAAGCTGAACCCCATTCTAACAAGGCAAAACGTTTATTAGAAAATTCCATATTGACAAAAATCATATCATCTTCATCACCGAAATTTTCACCTTCATGGGCTACATTTCCACCTGTCATGGTTACAGTTTCTGGCATACCACCCATAAGGAATTGCACGCAATCCAATTCATGAATATGGTGATACAAGTGACCACCTGATTTTTCACGAATTTTTTTCCATGATACTGACGGTTGTTGTTCTTCCCAACCATTACGAGCTGTGTGACAATATAGAACGTCTCCGATGACTCCTTGATTAATTAGTTCTTTTGCATGATGGACACCATTAAAGAAGTTCATAATATGTCCTGCCATAAAGGTTACATTATTTTCTTTACATGCATCTACCATCTCGCGACAATCTTGATAAGAAAGCGCAATTGGTTTTTCACAGAAAACATTTTTGCCATGTTGTGCAGCCTTAATAACCGGTTCCTTATGAAGATTATTTGGAGTTGCGACGATAACACAATCTACTTCATCGCTAGAAACCAACTCATCTAGGGAACTTGCTACTTTTGCTCCCAATTCTTCTGCAATAGCCTCTGCATTATCTGGATCATAGAGAAGAGTAATCTCTGCTCCATCATTCTTTTGCATATAACGAGCCAACTCAGCTCCAAAATATCCTGTTCCAACAACACCGTA
Organism: Streptococcus mitis; assembly: GCF_023109235.1. Taxonomy (GTDB): domain Bacteria; phylum Bacillota; class Bacilli; order Lactobacillales; family Streptococcaceae; genus Streptococcus; species Streptococcus mitis_DA. Next base: position 18,326 of record NZ_JALDUC010000005.1, on the reverse strand, counting down.
TTTAACCATGTTTTTTCTCCTTTATTTTGTTAAATCATTAATTTCCAAATCTATATACTGAACTACATTGCTTAAATGCAATTCATTTCTTGACCATGAATCATATTTTTCAAACAATACACCTATGTGATGATTTGGCAATTCTGTAATCGCAGAATAAGCATAACCATACGAAGGCAAATCAATGTCATAGTGGTATTTCCAATCGATACTATCATCTTCTTTATTGACTAAACCGACAACTAATTGACCTCCCTTACGGCCATTTCTAGAATTTGGTGTACTCAAAATGACTGCTTCTTTTCCATCAACTAATTGAGAGTATCTAATTGCAGATACTTGTGTACCATATGAAGTTTGTTGAATTCCATCGATATACGAAACTTCTGACCATGTTTCTCCAGAATCTCTACTAGTCATATAGGCAATCTTACCTGTAGTAGTTCTAAAGAATGTTCTAATCACACCATCTCTCATTTCAACCATTTGCGCTTCTGCTGTCGCATTCTTAAACGGAATTGAAGCTGAGGATTTCTTCCATGTTTGACCACTATCATCAGAAATGAGATAAGTTAGTTCACCACTGGTATATGTTGCAAAAATTAATCTGTTACTTGATTTTAATGCTAAACCTTGTCCGGGACATAAGTAAGTTCCATTATGTTTTTCTCCTAGGAACGGAGGCAATAACTTAAATTGTTCCCAACTCTCTCCTCTATTCTGACTAGTTGTCATTGCTATATAATTAGTAGGAGTCACTTTAAATAACGAATCTTTGTAGAAAACATTCATAGGAACCTGTTTTCCATTATGCCTTTCTCTTAGAGAGCCACTATCAAAATCAACCGAATATTGTTCGACTGTTAAAGACTTTCCTCCCTCCAAAACTTCATACTTATCATTTACAGTATAATTTGTAGGTTTATTTGTTGTTTCATCGTAAACGACACCATTTTCTCTAACTGTATAACGGAAATTGTTATCTCCATTCTTCTTTAGTTTTAAATAATAATGACCATTTATTTCTTTAAAACCTGAATCAGCTTTATTTGCATTATTATTTCCAATACCCGCAGGCATAACATCAGCTAGTAATATCGTTTTCCCAGATTTTTTATCTTCAACAATGGATGAATCTATAAATGAAGCACTTCCACTAATTTGACTATTCTTTAATTTATTGTCTCGTGGCCAGTAAACTAACTGCTCCTCATAGTCATTAAACTTCATAGCAAAAGTTGGCTCACTCCATGTTTTCCCATTATCATCACTATAAGCAGTGGCGATATTAATCTTACTTTTAGAATCATGAGTCCCACCATAACGTGCATCAATACTTGATAGAACTCTTCCACTACTTAATGTATATAATGTCGGTATTCTAAAGTAGTTAGCTTGAGTAGAATCTCCTGATTGGAAAATTAACTGAAATGGATTTGACAAGGGAATAGTTGAAACTTCCTGATCACTAATTGCTTTATTAAATAGACTGATTTCATCAATACTTCCTTTTGCGAGGTAATGATCCTTGCCTTCACGATTAACAGATCCTAGTGTTGCCTTATCTATACCATTTATATTTGAAATTGGCAAAAATGTATCAACTGTTTCAGAGAACACTTCTATCCCATTAACATACATTGTGTATGTTTTATCTTTAGAATCAGATACAAATACTAGTGTATTTTCAACTGCCTGTCCTTTATGCTTTCCCCATAATGAAGCTGGTCTAGAAAATAAATAATTTATTCCCTTTTGGGCGTCTCTTATTTCTACACCTATCTCACCAGAATCTCTCATGAAAATTGAAAAGTAATTATTTTTAAAGCCTGCTTTACTATTAGATAGACCAAACAAAGCTTGAAGCGAGTTTGGTTTATCTGCTTTAAATTTCATTACTACTGTCTGACTCTCTCCAGATAATTTATCTAATAACAAAGGGCTGATATCTATACTCTTATTGTTTAGTTGATATGAACCTCCTTGAAAAATAGGAGATATAGACAGTTGGCCATAGTTTAATTCATTCGCATGAATCAAAGTGGGTACTCCCATTAAAAGACTAATTCCTACAACAGAAATTCCTAGTTTTGAATAAAGACCTCTCTTATTCATTTTTTCCTTCTTTCGTTTACTTCACAGATCCTTCTGATAATCCACTTGCAATCTTATTTTGGATAATAGAGAAGAAAATAATTGATGGAAGAACCACAATAACAGATGCTGCCATCATATCTCCCCAGTCTAAAATTTCTGAACCGTTAAGAGATCGAAGAGCTACTGCTACTGTCATCTTTCCTGTATTGTTAATCAAAATCAAAGCATATAAGAATTCATTCCAAGCATTGATAAATGTATAAATAGCTGTTGCTACAATACCTGGTGCTACAATAGGTAGCACAACTTTATAAAATGTAACAAATTTATTTGCACCATCAATTCTAGCTGCTTCTTCAATTCCAATTGGAACTGTTTGGAAAAATCCAACTAAGAGCCAAACTGCATATGGAACACTAAAAGATAGATAAACCATCATCAAGCCAAATAAACTATTTGTTAATCCGACTTTAGCAATGGCAATTGAATAGGGAATTGCTAACAAAATTGGTGGGAAAATGTAGGTAATGACAAGTAATCTCGACATGATTGCTCCCAATTTAGGGAAGAATCGAACAATACCATAGGCTGCCATAGCAGAAATAATAATCGCAATAACGGTTGTAGCTAAGGCAATGATTAAACTGTTTCGAATGTTATCAATAAAGTGCAAATCGTTAATAACATGAGTGAAATAATCTAATGTAAATTGTTCAGGCCAAAATCGTGTTGGATACTGAGTTAATTCCCCTTTCCCCTTGACAGAAGATATGATAATCCATACCAATGGGAAAATTGCAACGATGGTAGCACCAACTAAAAGTACATGTGAGAGAATATCTAAATAAATACTGGATTTCTTCTTCATTATTTTCTACCCTCCTTTTCCCACTTACTGATGATAGCAAAGTAGATAAAGCAAATCGCCACCAAGAAGATAAAGAGCAATACTGTAACTGCTGAGGCACGACCCAATAATTTAGTTCCCCAACCGAGGTTGTATGCAAAAATTGGAAGCGTCGTTGTAGCATTAGCTGGTCCACCACCAGTAATTAGGTAGATAATATCAAAGTTATTAAAGATCCATACAGTTCTCAAAACAACTAAAAGACCTACAACCACTTTAATATGTGGAAAGACGATAAACTTGAACACCTGCCAACTTGAAGCACCATCTATCTTAGCAGCTTCAAATTGTTCTTCTGGTACTGTTTGCAAAGCTGAAAGCACATTAACCATAATCATTGGCGCTCCAAACCAAATGTTGATAAACACCAAACATAGGAATGCCCATGTACTATCTGTCAAAAATGCAGGTGTATGATCCATTAAACCTAATTTTACGATTAGATTAGGTAAGTAGCCATAAACCCCATTTAGAATCCACTGCCAAGAAAAGGCAATAACGATTGTAGGAAATGCCCAAGGAACAATCAATAAGGTTCTATATAATTTCTTGAAGTGACGTACTCTGTGAAGAGCTAAAGCCAATACAAACCCTACTAAAACTTGACCAACTAATGAGAACACGGTCCACTTAATTGAATTAAAGAACGCATTAAAGAAGTTGGGATCTGATAGCACAGCTTTATAGTTAGCTAAACCAACAAATTTATAATTGGGCATAATCAAATGCTTATTGGTAAAGCTATAAAAAATACTCGAGAAAAACGGATAAACAAATAGTAATCCTACAATAATCATAGCTGGCAAAACAAATATCCAGCGAGTTAAATTACGTTCTTTAACCATTCTCCTTCTCCCTTCTTTTACAAAATTGGGCTAGGGCTTTTCAAACTCACTAGCCCACCTATTTTCTAGTCTTTTACATCTACTGAACAGCCTCAAATAAATCATTTAATTGTTTTTCTGCTTCTTTTGCTGCTTTCATAGGATCTGTTCCATTTGAAATGATATCTTGGAACATTTGTTCAATAATGTGTTGGTTAGTCAACATACCAGCTTGTACACTTGGTCCATTTTCATAACCAATAGCTGTACCTTTTTTAACAGCTTCAGTAATTACTTCTTCAGCATGTTTAAATTTCTTACGAGTTTCATTTTCTTTATAGGCTGCGGAATCGCTAATCCCCTTAATAGTTGGCAACATACCTACTGGAGTTGAATCAAGGAATTTAACGTAGTCTTCTTCATTATAAAGTGATTCTAAGAATGCTTTAGCAACTTCTGGGTGTTTTGAATTTTTCCAAACAACCATTGGAATGTTTGAGGTTTCAATTCCTTGGTCCTTATCAGATTCTTTGATTTTTGGAATAGGATAAGCATCAATCGAATCAATCAATTGAGGACTGTTGGCATTAATTCCTCCAATATGGAAGCCAGAGTTAAAGTCAAATGCTGTTTTTCCTTGATAGAACAAGGTAGCTTGTTGAAGGACATTAAAGTTCAAAGAATCTTGAGGTGAAATTTCTTTATACATTTTAACCCAGTATTTAATACCATCTTGAGCAAGTTGACTTGTCAAATCTGCTTTAAGATCTTTTGTTAAGAGGCTTCCTCCACCACTACGTACGTAGAAGTTCAAGAAACGTGTTGCCATTAAGTCATTTGTTCCAAACGGAACAGACAAGCCATAAACTCCAGCTTCTTTCAATTTTTTAGAAGCTTCATAGAGTTGATCCCAAGTTTTAGGAACCTCAATATTATGTTCTTTTAATAAATCTGTTCTAACCCACATGACTTGTGCATGTGAATAAAGAGGAACAGAGTAGTAATCATCTCCGATTTTTGCTTCATTTAAGGCAGTTTCGTTAAATTTATCCTGTCCAATACGCTTGATAGAATCATTTAGCGGAACCAAAGCATCTGAGTTGACCATTTCCATTACTTGGTTAGGAAGAGCTGTACTGATATCTGGCACATTCCCATTTGCTAAACCTGTAGTCCATTTAGTATAGAAGTCATTCCAAGAGAATGTTTCAATCTTGATTTTCGTTTTTGGATGCTTTTGCATGAAAGCATCTGCTGATTTTTGAATACTTTCTAAACGTGGTCCTTGAGTAAAGGAGTGCCACATTGTAATCTCACCAGATAATTCTGTCGGTGGTTCAGTACTAGTTGTAGCTTCTTTTTTTCCTGAACAAGCTACCAAGGCAACGGCTGCTAGCGCAACTCCAGCTAGACATAAAAACTTTCTCATTTTTTTCATTGTTCTTCCCTTTCTACATTAAGAAATCGCAACTTTAAAGACAACTTTTTTCACAGGTTCATCATTTATACGAACCTTGGGTTGATGTAAATCTTCTGGAAAAGTGATGAGGCATTCGCCAGCTCTCAAATGAACTAACTGTTCCACTTCCCCTGTGTATAATTCAATGTCTTTTTCTTCATCATATTCTTGGGTAACGCTTACATTTTCTGGTGACGTAACAGCCATGGCTTCTTCGTTTTCCAAAACTAAATGAATGTCCAAATATTTTTGGTGAGTTTCAAAGAAGGCTCCTGCTTGACCGTCTGCTAGATACGTAAAGCAATTCCCAAATAATCGATCACCATCGATATCAATCGGACCTTCTGTTAAATTGTCTAGTCCTGTTTTTTCTAGAAAATCTATTAATGTTGCAAAATGTGGATTTACTTTCACATAAGTTCCTAAACGACTGATTTTAGTAATAATCATACTCAATCCCCCTTTCTTTACTTTTTATTTAAGACCAGCAACGAATCGTTCTGTAATCTCTTTTGGTCTAGTAATGGCGCCACCAACAACAATGCCCCTCACTCCATATCCAAGGATTTGTTTGGCTTGTTCTGGTGTATGAATTTTTCCTTCTGCAATGACATCCACGCCTGCATCACAAAGTTTTTTGATTAATTCGAAATCGGGACCATCCACTTTTGGACTGTAAGATGTATATCCTGATAAGGTTGTTCCGACAAAGTCAATTCCTGCTTCAACAGCTGCTAGTCCTTCTTCAAAAGTACTTGTATCAGCCATCAAGAGCTGGTTCGGATATTTCTCCTTAACCTGACGAATAAACTCTTGAATCTCCAAACCATCGTAGCGTTCACGCTTGGTACAATCCAGAGCAATCACCTCGATGTCCAGTTCTGCCAATTCATCAACTTCTTTCATGGTAGCCGTGATGAAGGGTTCTTGTGGCGGATAATCTCGTTTGATTATCCCAATAATCGGAAGTTTTGTAACCTCCTTTATTTCTTTGATATCACGAACACTGTTTGCTCGGATACCGACTGCTCCACCTTGCTCAGCCGCTTTGACCAGCAAGGGAATGACTCCTCCCGCTTCTGTATAAAGCGGTTCGTGAGGAAGGGCCTGACAAGAAACGATGATTCCATCTTTGATTTGTGCAATCAAGGCTTCTTTAGTAATCTGTGGCATCCTGTTTCCTCCTTTTCTTTGTTCTTATGAGTTGATTATATATCATTTATGAAGCGCTTTCAATACTTTGTAGTAGGATAGATTTCAGTTTCAAAAGTATTTTATAGAACAGCTGTTTCTGAAAGTAGTTTCAGAGAAGTCATCTATCTTATACTCTTAGAAAATCTCTTCAAACCACGTCAACGTTGCCTTGCAGTACTCAAGTACAGCCTGCGGCTAGTTTCCTAGTTTGCTCTTTGATTTTCATTGGGTAACTTCTAAAACTAATTTCCAGTTTTGGGAGAGAGATGGAAGTTACTTTGAAAAGTTACGCTTTTTTCCGAATAAATAGATAGAACCATCGAATCTAGCAAAATTAGATTTTAAAATATGGTATAATAGAAGGAGGGAATGGATGATTCTCAGACATCCGGGCATCAGCCCAACCAATGACTTGGTTGCTAAGAAAATCTTTAGCAATCCAGAAATCACTTGTCAATTTATTCGCGATATGCTGGACTTGCCAGCAAAAAATGTGACCATTTTGGAGGGGAGCAATATTCATGTCTTGCCATCCCTGCCTTACTCGGCTCAGGATTTCTATACCAGTATAGACGTCTTGGCGGAGTTGGATAATGGTACGCAAGTAATTATTGAAATTCAAGTTCATCATCAGAATTTTTTCATCAATCGCCTGTGGGCTTACTTGTGCAGTCAGGTCAATCAAAATCTTGAAAAAATTCGCCAGCAAGAAGGCAATACTCACCAGAGTTATAAACACATCGCACCAGTATACGCTATCGCAATCGTGGATAGCAATTATTTCTCAGATGACCTGGCTTTTCATAGCTTTAGCATGCGAGAGGATACAACAGGTGAGGTATTGACAATCACAAATAATGGACAAGAAAATCATCTAGTCAAGATGGCATTCTTGGAATTAAAAAAATACAGAGAAACCAGCAAAGACAAGGTTCGCAAGCCGTGGTTGGAGTTTTTCGGGAACAAACCTTTTACCCAGCAACCCGAGCGAGCTATCAGTCAGGCAGATCAACTGCTAGACTACAAGAGCTGGTCCGAGGAGGACAGGAAAATGTTTAGCCAACTACGTATGCGTGAAGAACAAGCCTTGTTAGCGCATGACTATGCCTTGGAACAAGCGGAGGAAAAGGGATTAGAGCGTGGTCTTGAACGCGGCCGTGCAGAGGGTCGTGAACAAGGACGAGAAGAAGGCATTGAAGAGGGATTAAAAGTAGGTTTAGTAAATCTAGTACGTCAAGGTCTCCTGACTTCTGAAGTTGCCAGCCATCAATTGGGAATGACCGTGGCTGAGTTTGAGGCGCTATTGAAAGATTAAGACTATCACCAATAATGGATAGGAACATCATCTGGTCAAGATGGCATTCTTGGAACTCAAAAAATACAGAGAAACCAGCAAAGACGAGGTTCGCAAGCCGTGGTTGAAGTTTTTCGGGAATAAACCCTTTACCCAACAACCCGAGCGAGCCATCAGTCAGGCAGATCAACTGCTAGACTACAAGAGCTGGTCCGAGGAGGACAGGAAAATGTTTAGTCAACTACGTATGCGCGAAGAACAAGCGTTATTGGCTCAGGATTATGCCTTGGAACGAGCCGAAGAAAAAGGCTTAGAGCGTGGGAAAGTCGAAGGGAGTTTGTCTATGCTATTAAATCTAGTCCGTCAAGGTCTTTTGCCTTCTGAAGTTGCCAGTCAACAGTTGGGTATGACTGTCTCTGAGTTTGAAGAACTATTGAAAGAGCATCATAAATAAGAACTAAAAAATATAGAGAAACCAGCAAAGATAAGGTTCGCAAGCCGTGGTTGGAGTTTTTGTAAATCATTAAATCAATGACAGATTTTTCCGTAATAGATGGAAGAATCTGTTTTTTAGTTATGCTAGATGTGGGTTCTGAAATAGTAAGATATGGTGTATTGAAATAAGATAAGAACAAAGAAATTAGGAAAGTCAAATTATAGTTAAATGAAATAAAAACTGAACAAATTAATTGCGGAATTCAAACTAATTTCTAACAATGTTTTAGAAAACTCGGTGGACTATTTCGGATTCAATCTACTATAATTTCTAGAATTTTTTTAGAATCCGCAGTGTGCTATTTTAGATTCAATAAATTGTGCTTTTAGAAACGAAAAAAGAGCATTTCGCTCTTTTTTCTCCTATCCAGTCTTAGCTTTTTACTTCTTTCTTTTGGAAAGTGGTTTTGTAATTTACTTTAATCGTTACTGTCATGTGAGAGTCCTCGTTTCTTTTTGATGACTCTAGTATAAGGGCCAAACCTGAAAGCTAGCTTAAGATTTTCTTAGAGAAAGCTTAATCCAGATGTTCTCTTTTTTCTAGATGGAGGGCAATCATACGCCATTCTGGATCCTCTTGCCACCCATCAATAGAACTGATATAGCTGGCCACCTTTCTAGCTTCTTCTAAAATCGGAAAATCTTCGATAATATCAGCCACTTGAAACTCTGGAAGCCCTGACTGTCTGGTTCCAAAAATTTCACCTGAACCACGCATTTTCAAATCTTCCTCCGCAAGAACAAAACCATTGGTGGTTTCTGTCATAATGCACATGCGATCTTTTCCAGAATCAGTCTTGGGATTAGCAACGAGAACAGCATAGGACTGCTTGTCCCCCCGACCGACACGACCTCTGAGCTGGTGAAGCTGGCTGAGTCCGAAGCGATCGGCATCCATGATAATCATGACGGTCGCATTGGGAACATTGACCCCGACCTCGATAACCGTCGTCGAAACCAGAATATCCGTTTTTCGCTCTTTGAATTCCTGCATAATCTGGTCTTTTTCATCACTCTTCATCTTACCATGTAGAAGAGCCACCTCTGCCTTGCCTGCAAAATGAGCCGTCAACTCTTCTGATAGGGCAATGGCATTTTTCAAGTCTAGAGCTTCAGATTCTTCAATCAAGGGAGAGATGACATAGGCTTGTGAACCTTTTTGAATTTCCCCCTCTAACCAAGTCAAGACCTGAGGTAGTTGCTCATGTTTGATCCAGCGCGTCACAATGGGTTTTCGACCTGCTGGCATCTGGTCGATAATGGAAACATCCATATCGCCAAAGGCTGTGATGGCTAGCGTCCGTGGAATCGGAGTCGCTGTCATCATGAGGACATCTGGATTGTCTCCTTTTTCCCGTAAAATCCGCCTTTGACCCACACCAAAACGGTGCTGCTCATCGATGATAATCAAACCAAGGCAAGCATACTCCACCCCATCCTGAATCAGAGCATGGGTTCCGATAATCAAATCAGCCTCACCCTTAGCAATAGTCTCCAAGACTTCTCTTTTTTCTGCAGCTTTCAAGGATCCTGTCAAGAGAGCGAGTTTCAAGTCTGGAAAGAGACTCTGTAGACTTTCAAAGTGTTGCTCTGCTAAGATTTCTGTCGGTACCATGAGAGCAGCCTGGTGCCCAGCTGTCACTGCCGCAAACATGGCCAAGCCAGCAACCACCGTTTTTCCGCTCCCCACATCTCCTTGCAGGAGACGATTCATGTGGTGGTTCGACTTCATGTCGGTCAAAATTTCCTGTAAACTCTTTTCTTGAGCTGGGGTCAAGGCAAAAGGAAGACTTTCCTTGACTGCTGTCACTTTTTCCTGAGACCAATCCAGAACCAGACCGCTTCCCTGAACCCTATTTTCAGACTTGAGCGTCTGCAATTGCATTTGGAAATAAAAGAGTTCCTCAAACTTGATACGGCGAAGGGCCTGCTTGTATTCTGCCAAATCCTTAGGGAAATGCATGGCACGAACTGCCTGACAACGGGACATAAGTTTGTATTTGTCTAGTAAAGACTGGGGAAGATTTTCCTCTATCAAGAGGTCCAGTCCCTGATCAAAGGCCGTCTTTATAACCTTGACCAGACTGGCCTGACTGATTCCCTGAACCAAGCGATAGACAGGTTGGAGGTCATCTTCCACCTGAGCCAGGACCTTCATCCCAGTTAAACTAGCTTTGGCGCGGTCCCATTTTCCAAAGACAGCAAGGGTTGCTCCCAACTCTATCTTATCAGCTAGATAAGGCTGGTTAAAGAAATTAACCGCAAAAACGACTTCTCCCTGCTTAAGACTAAAGCGTAGGCGATTGCGCTTGAAACCATAATACTGGACGCTAGCAGGAGTAACGACTTGACCAGAAAGAACTGCCTTTTCGCCATCTTCCAGTTCCAGCACCTGCTTGGTCTTAAAATCTTCATAACGGAAAGGAAAGTAGAGCAAGAGGTCTTGCAAGTTTTCAATTCCTAGTTTGGCGTATTTCTCTGCTGACTTTGGTCCCACACCAGGTAAGACATGCAAGGGTTGATGTAGATTCATGCTCCACTCCTTTCTTCTTTAATAATATTCTCTCGGAATGCGGTCGCTGAGAAGACAAACCACCTCGTAGTTAATAGTTCCGCGGTAGGTCGCTACCTGAGTAGCTGTGATTTCCTTATCTCCGTCGCAGCCAATCAAGGTTACCTTGGTTCCGAGTGGGTAAAGCTTAGGTAGACGAATGGTGATTTGGTCCATCGAAACCCGACCGACGATTGGGCAAACTTGTCCATCTACCAAGACAGAGAAATTCTGCATGTCTCGCGTCCAACCATCCGCATAGCCGATTGGTACGGTCGCGATGACTTGCTCGCTATCCGCCTGATAGGTCGCTCCATAGCCCATGCAAGCTCCAGCTGGAACTGTCTTGACATGAACCAGAGCAGACTCCAAGGTCAAGGCTGGGGTCAGGTCATAAGGCAAGTCCAAGACCTCTCCGCTGGGATTTAGGCCATACATAGCGTCTCCCATACGAACGGCATTAAAAATAGTCTCTGTATGCCAAAGAGTCGTTGCAGAATTACTAGCATGAACCATGTCTGGAAGACCTTTCATACTAGCCAAAATAGTTTTAAACCGTTCTAATTGCTCATTAAAGTAGGTATCTGATTCTTCATCTGCAGTCGCAAAGTGGGTAAAAATCCCTTCAACACGAGCACCATGTTGTTGGAGCAAATCATGAGCCTGCTCAGCCTCATGAGCCTCTCGAAAACCAATTCGTCCCATTCCTGAATCAATCTTGAGGTGGACTGTTAATCCAGTTAAGTCCGCTTCCTTATCTAAGAGTGCTTGAATCCACTCCAGTCCAGCTACAGTCAAGGTGATGTCATATTCTTTAGCTAGAGCAACAACTTCGATTTCAGAAACTCCTAAAATAAGGATTCGCTTGCTAAGTCCAGCCTGTCTGAGTTCAATGGCCTCATCAATATTCGAAACGCAAAAACCATCAACATCATCTTGAATCGCCTTGGCAACGGCAACAGCCCCATGCCCATAGGCATTGGCCTTAACAACCGCAAATTTAAGCGTTCCTTCAGGGATATGAGCCCCCATTTGTTGAATATTTTGTCGAATAGCTCCCAGATGAATCAGAGCCTTGGTTGGTCTATGTGGACTAGCTTTCATGATTTTCCTCCAAAATGACACTGGCTGTCACAAACTGATCTGTGTGGCTGATAGACAGCCAAATCTTCCCTGAAAATGGTGACCGACTAAAATAAGGCGCCCCGCGTTCATTATTCAAGACTTCCAAATCCTGAAAACCGAGCTTGCCAATACCCGTTCCCATAGCCTTTGAAAAGGCCTCCTTAGCCGACCAGCGACCAGCCAAATATTCGATTTGTCTGCGCCCTTTAAGACTGTTAAACCGTTCCATTTCCTTAGCGGTCAGCACGCGCTTAGCAAAGCCTTCATGTCGTGTAACTGCGCTTTCTATCGAAGCCAATTCTTCGATGTCAATTCCGTGTCCAACTATCATTCTCATCAAAAGGAGTTGAGATCCCCCAACTCCATCCTTTTCACTTATTTTGTCAAGGTAGCATAAATCTCTTCTACCAAGGCCTCTGTATTTTCCCAACCTAGACAAGGATCGGTAATGGAGCAACCAAAGACCTCTGGTTGGTTTTGACGACCATCTGCTAGGTAAGATTCAATCATAAAGCCTCGAACTATCTTTTTAATCTTCTCATTCCAGTCACGATTTTGCAAGGTCTGGCGAACAATTCGAATCTGCTCCATATATTGCTTGCCTGAATTATCATGGTTGGTATCAATGAGAATAAAGGGATTTTCAAGTCCCATGGCTTCATAGCGTTCAATGGCATTTAGCAAAGTTTCGTAGTAAAAGTTAGGCTCATTTTTCCCATATTCATTGACTGCTCCACGAAGGATGACGTGGGCCAAGGGATTTCCTGAAGTCTCAACTTCTTGACCATGGAAGAGGAAGGTCTGTTTGTTCTGAGCGGCATAGATGCCATTAAACATGACACCCAGATTTCCAGAGGTTGGATTTTTCATTCCGACTGGCGCATCAATCCCTGAGGCCACAAAACGGTGCTCTTGGTCTTCTACAGAACGAGCTCCTACAGCATGGTAGCTGACCAAATCATCTACCAAGACCAGATTTGACGGATAAAGCATCTCATCTGCCGTTGTCAAACCAGTCTCTGTAATCACGCGGTAGTGCAACTGGCGCACAGCCTGCAAGCCGTTGATCAAACTTGGAGCTTTTGAAGTATCTGGCTGGTGAACCAAACCTTTATAGCCGTCTCCGTTAGTGCGAGGTTTAGCTGTATAAACACGCATAACCATGAAAATCTTGTCCGCCACCTTCTTCTGCAAGGCGGATAAACGGCAGGCATATTCCAAGACAGCCTCTTCATTATCAGAAGAGCAAGGACCAATCACCAAAAGGATCCGGTCATCTTCTCCCGAAATGATGTCTGCCAATTCTCTATCACGACGCTCCTTTAGTCGCAAGGCTGCCACAGACAATTGGGTTTCTGCCTTGATTGCTTCAATATCGATTTCTTGACCTTTTTCAATAAATGCCATCTTATTCTCCTAGCGTTTGGTAGATTTCTCTGACGAGGACTTCCGTATTTTCCCAGCCAAGGCAAGGGTCCGTGATAGACTTGCCAAATACTTCCGGTTCGTTCTGACGGCCGTCTTCTAGATAAGACTCAATCATAAAGCCACGAACGTACTGCTTGATTTTTTCATTCCAATCACGATTAATCAATGTCTGGCGGACAATTCGAATCTGATCCATGTATTGCTTACCAGAGTTGTCATGATTGGTATCCACAATGATAAAAGGATTTTCCAAGCCCATTTTCTCATACTGGGCAATGGTATCCATCAAATTATCATAGTAGTAGTTAGGAATATTCTTACCATACTCATTGATTGCTCCACGAAGAATGGCGTGCGAAAGCGGGTTCCCAGTTGTTTCCACTTCTTTTCCTAGGAAAAGGAAGCTTTGTTTATTTTGAGCGGCATAAATTCCATTAAACATGACATTGAGATTTCCAGAGGTTGGATTTTTAAACCCAGTCGCAAAATCTGCCCCACTTGCCACAAAGCGATGTTGCTGGTCTTCAACCGAACGGGCACCAACCGCCATGTAAGAAATCAAATCATCCACAAGCGGTAGATTTTCAGGATAAAGCATTTCATCAGCTGTTGTCATACCTGTTTCTGTGATAACACGATAATGAAGATGGCGAACGGCTTTGATTCCATTGATAAGACTAGGCGCTTCTGTCGCATTAGGCTGGTGAATCAAGCCCTTATAGCCATCTCCGTTGGTACGAGGTTTGGCAGTATAAACACGCATAACCATAAAGATACGATCTGCCACTTCTTCTTGCAAAGCTGCCAAACGCTTAGCGTACTCAAGAACAGCTTCTTCATTGTCAGATGAGCATGGCCCGATTACCAAGAGAATCCGCTGGTCTTCTCCACGTATAATGGCTTCTAGCTCTTTATCGCGCTGTGATTTTCTCTCCAAAGCTTGGCCTTCTAATTTTGACAAGGCACGAACTTCTTCAATATTAATTTTAGGACTTTTTGCTGTAAATACCATAACTCATCTCCTTATAAATCAAACGGATACCAAGTAAAAATTTACTTTTCACAAGGTATCCGCCTCTAAACTATCTCATTTTATTGTCTTTTACCGTGACAGTTTTTAAACTTCTTACCAGAACCACATGGGCAAAGTTCATTCCGTCCAATCTGGCTCAAATCCAAATCTTCTGGTATATTTGCTTGGTGGGCAGCGATATTACGAGTCGCTGTTGTACTGATATGGTGTTCTGCTTGTGGTCTTTCTTGTTCATGAATTTGTGCTTTCATCATCAAGCGTGTCACATCAAACTCAATCGAACCAATCATGTCATTAAACATACGGAAACCTTCTGCCTGATACTCAACAACAGGGTTGTTCTGAGCATATCCACGAAGTCCAACCGCGTTACGCAATTGATCGAGGGCATCGATATGATCTGTCCACTTGTTATCTACCACTCGTAGAATCAAGACTTTTTGGAATTCTTTGACTGCTTCTTCATCGCGTAATTTTGAAACCTGACTATCGTAAACTTGTAAGGCACGTTGGAAGAGTTCTTCCTTAATGGCCTTATCAGACAAGCCAGACAAGTCTTCCATCGTGATAGAATCTTCTGGAAGCAAGTTGTACTTAGCAAAGTTCAAAATTGCTTCGAGTTTTTCATCTTGTTTGGCACGCGCATGACCATCAACGACACGACCAATCGTGCGTTTGATCATAGCCTGAATTTCAGGTGCCAAGTCACGGTCTGCAGTGATGACGTCGTAACGTTGAGCGTAGATAATTTCACGTTGTTCACGCATGACATCATCGTATTGAAGGACTTGTTTACGGGTATCGTAGTTATTTCCTTCGACACGTTTTTGCGCCGCTTCAACTTGACGCGTCAACATACGAGACTCAATGGCCTCTTCAGACATGTTCAAGCGTTCAAAGATTCCCTTCAAGCGTTCAGAACCAAAACGTTTCATCAAATCATCTTCAAGAGATAGGTAGAATTGTGACTCACCTGGGTCTCCTTGACGACCTGAACGTCCACGAAGCTGATTATCGATACGACGGCTTTCATGGCGTTCTGTACCAATAACACAAAGTCCTCCAAGTTCGCGAACCCCTTCACCAAGCTTGATGTCGGTACCACGACCGGCCATGTTAGTCGCAATGGTAACAGCACCACGTTGACCAGCATTCATGATGATTTGGGCTTCTTTATAGTGGTTTTTGGCATTTAAGACTTCGTGAGGAACGCCAGCTGCGACCAATTTCTTAGAAATGTAGTCACTGGTTTCAACTGCAACTGTACCAACCAAGACTGGCTGACCTTTTTGGTAACGAGCCTTAACGTCTTCGACAACTGCTTTAAACTTAGCCTCGATACTTGCATAAAGAAGGTCTGAGTGGTCAATACGTTGAACAGGACGATTTGTTGGGATTGGAATAACACGAATGTTGTAAATTTCACGGAATTCTTCTTCCTCAGTCTTACCTGTACCCGTCATACCAGACAATTTCTTATACATACGGAAAAGGTTTTGGTAAGTGATTGAGGCAGATGTCTTGGTTTCATCCTGAATTGGCACACCTTCTTTAGCTTCAATAGCTTGGTGCAATCCATCAGAATAACGACGACCTTCCATGGTACGACCTGTAAATTGGTCAACAATCAAGATTTCTTGCTCTTCGCTCACCACATAGTCAATATCGAGAAGCATGATGTAGTTGGCACGAAGGGCGTTATCGATAAAGTGAGTCAGAGCTACGTTTTCGATGTCATAGAGATTGTCAAGTTTGAAGTAGCTTTCAGCCTTATCAATCCCTGAATCAGACAAACCAATTGTTTTAGACTGCACATCGATGATGTAGTCGTCTTTGTCCAACGATTTTACATAGTGGTCTGCCATGTGATACAACTGACTGGTTTCAACTGCGTTAGCACCTGATACGATCAAAGGTGTACGGGCCTCGTCAATCAAGATTGAGTCAACCTCATCGACCAAGGCATAGTTAAGCGGACGTTGTACCATGTTTTCAGCGCGAACGACCATGTTATCACGAAGGTAGTCAAATCCGATTTCTGAGTTGGTTGAGTAGGTAATATCACACTCATAGGCTTCTTTTTTCTCCATTGGGGATTTGGCAGCCAAGTTAATCCCTACTGACAAACCAAGCCATGAGTACAATTCACCCATCTCAGTCGCATCACGTTCGGATAGGTACTCATTGACCGTAACTACGTGAACTCCTTTGCCTGAAAGGGCATTGAGGTATACGGGCATGGTCGCAGTCAAGGTTTTCCCTTCCCCTGTACGCATTTCTGGCACGTCACCATGGTGAAGAACGATTCCACCCATGACCTGAACCTTATATGGGAAGAGACCTAGGACACGTTTGGCACCCTCACGGACAACCGCAAAAGCTTCATAAAGTAATGAATCCAGTGATTCTCCATTTTGATAACGTTCTTTAAATTCAACTGTTTTTGCTTTTAGTTGGTCATCTGTCAAAGCAGCCATTTGGTCTTCGTATTTGAAAACCTTGTCGGCCATCTTTTCCAGACGACGGATTTCTCCTTTATCATTTTCGATAATTGTTTTTAAAATATTAGCCATGTTTTTCCTTACTTTAAATTCCGAATATTTTAGAATGTTCTTTTAATTTTAGCACAATTACTGATTATTTTCAAGGAAGAATCCCCATTTTGAAAAGGAAAAAGAGGCTAGTTTCCAAGCTAACCTCTCTGAATTTTATGACTGTTTAATTGCCAAAAATCGGCAAAAGAGCAAATAGGATAAATAGATTAATCCAAAGGGAAAGACAGCAGATAAGTCCAAAAACAAAGAGACTGACTTTCTTGGATAACAAGGCCATCAAAATGGACAGAATGCCAAAAACTAGTAAAACTTTCTGCATGATGAAGAGATTGATAGATATTCCCAGAACTGGTTTATCCCAAGGAAGAAAGAAGAAAGCAAGCCAGATTAGCAGAACTAAACCAATATAGACCTTGGAATAGCGTGTAATAAATGATTTTAGATGTGCCATAAGCTACCTCCTATCAATAAAAACCGATATAAATCAATGCCTTTCGCCTTTAGATTGTCCTAGTTCCCGTCTCAAGCGAAACATTTTTTTGAAAAAGATATAATCTAACCAGTCACTGCCTAGAGATATGACTATCAAAATCAACCCAACACCCCAAGTACTAGCATCTGAATCATGGCTCAGAACAAAAGGGAAAAATAAGAATGAAAAAATTGTCATATCCAAGCTAAACAGAGCTAAAAGGGAAATATAAATCCAGTAAAAATAGTAGAAGATGGGGAAAATTTTACTGTTTCTGTCAGCATTGTCTATCCAATAGAAAAAATAAAAACAAGGAAATAAGAGTATCAAATGAAACCAATTAAAGGACAGTTTCATCATCGACACCTCCTCTTTAAAATTGTTTTCTTTAGTTTCGTTCTATTAAATGTTATTACCAATATAAATCAATGCCTTCCACCTTTAGACTTCCCTAGTTCCCGTCTCAAGCGAAACATTTTTTTGAGACAGAAATAAGTTGACCTATTCAGACCAATAGCTAGCAGAATAAAAAGAAACCAAATGCCCCAAAACTTGATATCTGTCACATTTCTCAAGACGATATTGAAAAACAAAACTGAAACAACTGTCCAAGCAAGGCTAAAAAGAGAATAGAGGGGGATGTAAACCCAGTAAAAATAGTAAAAAATCGGAAAAAATTTACTATTTCTGTTGGCCTTTTCAATCCAGTTATCAAAATAAAAGTAAGGTGCTAAAAGTAAGAATTTAAACAAATGTTTCATCACCAGTCCCCTCTTTTTAATAGCGTTTTCTTCAACTTCATTTTATCAAAAAAATGGCTCTATAATATTTGTAGTGGGTAAATCTCCTATAAATATTATGGAGCCTATTTTTGTGTAGAAAAAAAGTCCCA